>RFHG01000149.1 GCA_003696465.1 Gammaproteobacteria bacterium
CGCAAGCTGCAGACCCTGATGGACGTGGGCCTTTCCTATATCACCCTCGGCCAGAATGCCACCACCCTGTCGGGCGGCGAGGCGCAGCGCGTGAAACTGGCCCGCGAGCTGTCCAAGCGCGACACCGGACGTACGCTCTACATCCTGGACGAGCCCACCACCGGCCTGCACTTCCATGATGTCGAGCAGCTTCTGCGCGTACTGCTGCAGCTGCGCAACCGGGGCAATACGATCGTGGTCATCGAGCACAACCTCGATGTCATCAAGATGGCGGACTGGATCATCGACCTGGGCCCGGAAGGCGGGAGCCGCGGGGGCACCATCGTCGCGACCGGCAGCCCGGAACAGGTGGCCGAGTGCAAGGATTCATGGACCGGCCGCTTCCTGGCCCCGCTGCTCAAGCGTGACCGCCGCCGCAGCGCCTGAGTAGCGATCACTCCAGCACCTGCACCGGATCACCCGGCCCCAGGCCCAGCCGGTGCGCGGCCGAGTCCTGATAGACCGCAAGCTCTACCAGCCCGTTGGCATTCACGTACCAGAACGGCATGCCATCGGCATGGTCGGAAAAGGTGCGCGCTTGCGAAAGGATCAGTTCGCCGGCCCTGATGCGGGCATCCGGCCTCAGCGTCTCGGCACGTCGCCCGATCATCAGGTTGCCGTAATGATCGGCATAGACCACCCGATCGAGTTCTTCCGGCCAGCCTTCCGGCAGGGCGCGACCTTTATGCCCCCCGCCCTCCGGCCGCCAACCCCGGGCCAGCCGGGCCGCGGCCGGTGCAAACACATCCCGCCCGTGGAAACTGGCCGAAGCCGCGCCCGGGGTTTCCAGATACCAGTAACGAGCCTTGGCAGCGCGGGCCTCCACCACGCGCAGCAAGCCGTTGTCCGGGCCGACGAACCAGCGATCGTCGGCCCGGAGCACGACAGCATCCCGCGGACCGCCTACCCCCGGATCGACTACGCAGACAAAGATGCTGCCGGCAGGAAACTCGGGCACATAGGACGGCAGCAGATAGGCACCCAGTTCGAGAGCGAAAGCGGGGACCTCGGCATGCAGGTCGACCACGCGCCAGTCAGGTACCGAACGCTGCAACACTGCGGCCATCTGCGCCTGGTAGGGATCCCTCCGCCCGAAATCGGTAAACAGGACAAACTCGCTCATGAACGCTCCAACGCAACGGGGCCGGCAAGATGCCGGCCCCGTTGATGATAGCGCATGACTGTCAGGGTCAGTCTGCCGCCTGCTCCTGCTCGGGCATGGGGCGATCGACCAGCTCCACCAGCGCCATCGGCGCATTGTCGCCGGCGCGATAGCCGCACTTGAGAATGCGCAGATAGCCGCCGGGGCGCGCCTTGTAGCGCGGACCCAGCTCGTTGAAGAGCTTGCCGACCACTTCCTTGTCGCGCAGACGGGCGAAGGCCAGACGGCGCTTGTGCACGCTGTCTTCCTTGGCCAGGGTAATCAGCGGCTCGGCAACGCGACGCAGCTCCTTGGCCTTGGGCAGCGTGGTGCGGATGACCTCATGACGGAACAGCGAGTTGGCCATGTTGGCGAACATGGCCTTGCGATGGCTGCTGTTACGATTCAGTTTCTTGCCAGACTTGCGATGACGCATGGTTCCGATTCCTTAAAACTTGTGGTTCGGCTGGTTCAGCCCTTGTTCTCGCTCAGGCTGGGCGGCGGCCAGTTGTCGATGCGCATGCCCAGGGACAGGCCGTGCTGTGCCAGCACGTCCTTGATCTCGGTGAGCGACTTCTTGCCGAGGTTCGGGGTCTTGAGCAGCTCGACCTCGGTACGCTGGATCAGATCACCGATGTAATAGATGTTCTCGGCCTTGAGGCAGTTGGCAGAGCGCACGGTGAGCTCCAGGTCGTCGACCGGGCGCAGCAGGATCGGATCGATCTCCGGGCCCTGGCTGGCACCGGCACCGGCCTCGGTGCCCTCGAGCTTGACGAAGGGCTCGAGCTGCTTCTGCAGGATGGTGGCTGCCTGACGGATGGCATCCTCGGGATCGATGGTGCCATTGGTCTCGAGCTCGATGATCAGCTTGTCGAGGTTGGTGCGCTGCTCGACTCGAGCGCTCTCCACATTGTAGGCCACGTTGCGGATCGGGCTGAAGCTGGCATCCAGCAGCAGTCGGCCGATGGGCCGATCGCCGGCATCCGCATCACGACGCATGGTGGCCGGCTGATAACCCATACCGGTCGCCACCTTCAGGGTCATGTTGAGCTCGGCACCCTTGGTCAGGTTGGCAATGACCAGATCCGGATTGACGATCTCGACATCGTGGTCGACGGTGATGTCTCCCGCGGTGACTGCGCCCGGGCCCTTCTTGTTCAGGGTCAGGGTAGCCTCGTCACGGTTGTGCATGCGCACGGCGACATCCTTCAGGTTGAGCAGGATCTCGACGACATCCTCCTGCACGCCCTCGATGGAGGTGTACTCGTGCAGCACGCCCTCGATTTCCGCCTCGACGATCGCGGCACCGGGGATCGATGACAGCAGGATACGACGCAGGGCGTTGCCCAAGGTGTGCCCGAAACCGCGCTCCAGGGGCTCGAGCGTGACCTTGGCATGGCGCTCGTTCTCGGCCTGGACGGCGATGTTCCGCGGCGTGAGCAGTTCGTTGGCGTTCGATGTCATCTTGATGAGTGCCTCGTCGGATTACTTGGAGTACAGTTCCACAACCAGCGATTCGTTGATCTCTGCCGGCAGGTCGCTGCGCTCGGGCACCGCCTTGAAGGTGCCTTCCATCTTCTTGCTGTCCACTTCCACCCACTCGGGGAAGCCGGCCTGTTCGGCCAGGGCCAGCGCATCAGCGATACGCTGCTGCTTCTTGGCCTTTTCACGCACGGCAACCACGTCGCCGGGCTGCACCTGGTAGGAGGGGATATTCACTACCTGGCCGTTCACGGTAATGGCCTTGTGGCTGACCAGCTGACGCGCTTCGGAACGGGTGGAACCGAAGCCCATGCGATAGACCACGTTGTCGAGCCGGCATTCCAGCATCTGCAGCAGGTTCTCGCCGGTGGAACCCTTCTTCTGGGCCGCCTTCTTGAAATAGTTGCGGAATTGCTTCTCGAGCACGCCGTACATGCGGCGCAGTTTCTGCTTCTCGCGCAGCTGCAGACCGTAGTCGGAGAGCCGGGCGCGGCGATCACCATGCTGACCCGGAGCCTTCTCCATGTTGCACTTGCTCTCGGCCGGACGTGCGCGACTCTTGAGGAACAAGTCAGTTCCCTCGCGACGCATCAGCTTGCATTTGGGGCCAATGTACCTTGCCATGACGATTGATCTCCTGACTTAGACGCGGCGCTTCTTGGGCGGACGGCAGCCGTTGTGCGGAATGGGGGTCACATCGGTGATCTGGGTGATCTTGTAGCCGATGTTGTTCAGCGAGCGAACGGCAGACTCGCGGCCGGGACCGGGGCCCTTGACGCGCACCTCGAGATTCTTCAGCCCGTATTCCTTGGCTGCTTCGCCGGCACGCTCCGCGGCCACCTGGGCAGCAAACGGGGTGCTCTTGCGTGAACCGCGGAAGCCGGAACCACCTGCTGTTGCCCAGGACAGCGTATTGCCCTGACGATCGGAGATGGTGATGATGGTATTGTTGAAAGTCGCATAGATGTGCGCGATGCCGTCGGTGACGACGCGCTTGACCTTCTTCTTGCGTGCGGGTGCCTTAGCCATGCCTAGTCCTGCTCAATCAGTCTGTTACTTGCGAATCGGACGCCGCGGACCCTTGCGGGTACGGGCATTGGTCTTGGTGCGCTGACCGCGAACCGGCAGACCGCGGCGATGACGGATCCCGCGATAGCAGCCCAGGTCCATCAGACGCTTGATGTTCATGGACACTTCGCGGCGCAGATCACCTTCCACCGTGAACTTGCCCACCTCGGCGCGCAGCTTGTCCAGCTCGGCCTCGGTCAGGTCACGGACCTTGACGTCGGGCTTGATGCCGGCCGCCTCGCAGATCATGCGTGCACGGGTCGGCCCGATGCCGTAGATCGAGCGCAGAGCGATGACCGTATGCTTCTGGTCCGGGATATTGATTCCTGCAATTCGTGCCATTTAAACGGTTCTCCAAGAGGCCGCGTCAGAAAAGCCGGGCATTATAGCCCGGGGTGACGCGGCATACAAGATCAACCCTGCCGCTGCTTGTGACGGGGATCGCTGCAGATCACCCGAATCACGCCACGCCGCTTGATGATGCGGCAGTTGCGGCACATCTTCTTGACTGATGCTCTTACCTTCATTTCTCGATTCCTCGGTCAGTCCGGGCCTAGCGCAGGCCCTTCAGGTTTGCCTTTTTCATCAGACCCTCGTACTGGTGCGACATGAGATGGGCCTGCGCCTGGGCCATGAAGTCCATCACCACCACGACGATGATCAGCAGGGAAGTACCGCCGAAGTAGAACGGTACGTTCCAGTACAGGATCAGGAACTCCGGCAGCAGACAGACGGCAGTGATGTAGAGGGCACCCACCGCAGTGAGCCGGGTCATGACCTTGTCGATGTATTCGGCCGTGCGCTTTCCCGGGCTGTATCCGGGGATCACCGCACCAGCCTTCTTCAGGTTTTCTGCCGTCTCGCGCGCATTGAACACGAGACCGGTGTAGAAGAAGGCGAAAAAGATGATCGCCAGGGCATACATGGCCACATACAGCGGCTGGCCCGGAGACAGCGCCGTGGTGATCTCCTGCAGCCAGGACATGCCTTCCTTCTGCTCGAACCACTTGCCGATGGTTGCCGGGAACAGGATGATGCTCGAGGCAAAGATCGGCGGAATCACACCGGACATGTTCAGTTTCAGCGGCAGATACGAACTCTGTCCGGCGTACAGCTTGCGTCCGACCTGTCGCTTGGGATAGTTGACCGGGATCTGCCGCTGACCCCGTTCGACAAAGACGACAAAACCCGTCACCAGCACGACCAGGACCAGCAGAATCAGCACCCAGGCCGGCGACAGCGTGCCTTCACTCGCAAGCTGCAGGGTAGCGGCCACGGCCGAAGGCAGGCCGGCCACGATCCCCGCGAAGATGATCATCGAGATGCCGTTGCCGATTCCGCGTTCCGTGATCTGCTCACCCAGCCACATCAGAAACAGGGTTCCGGTGACCAGGGTCAGGGTCGTGGTGAACACGAACCCGATTCCGGGGGAGATGGCAACGGTCTCACCGCCCGCGATCTGCTGCGCCTGCAGGGCAACAGCCACGCCGATACCCTGGAAGGTCGCCAGCAGCACAGTGCCGTATCGGGTGTACTGGGTAATCTTGCGACGGCCGGCCTCGCCTTCCTTTTTCAGCTGCTCCAGGGCAGGCACCACCACCGTCATCAGCTGGATGATGATGGACGCCGAGATATACGGCATGATGCCGAGAGCAAAGACACTGAGGCGCTTGAGCGCACCACCGGAGAACATGTTGAACATGTCCAGGATGGTACCGCTCTGGCTGTCGAAGAACTGCGCCAGGGCATGCGGATTGATGCCGGGCACCGGGACGAAGGTTCCGATGCGATAGACGATCAGCGCCAGAACGAGAAAAACGAAGCGCTTGCGCAGCTCCGTTATCTTCCCGATATCGCCGATCGAACCGGCAATCGAGCCCTGGGCAGCAGCCATGGCCTTATTCCTCGACCTTGCCGCCGGCGGCCTCGATGGCCTCGCGCGCCCCTTTGGTCACGGCCACGCCCTTGACGGTAACGGCCTTCTCGATCTTGCCGGAGGCGATGATCTTGGCCTTGCGCGTACGACGCGGCACGACGTCGGCCTTGATCAGGGCCTCGAGATCGATCACGTCCGCGTCAATGCCAGCCAGCTCGTGCAGACGCACTTCGGCGACGAAGGCGCCCTTGCGCGACTTGAACCCGACCTTCGGCAGGCGGCGCTGCAGCGGCATCTGGCCGCCCTCGAAGCCCACCTTGTGGAAACCGCCGGAACGGGAATGCTGACCCTTGTGGCCACGGCCACAGGTCTTGCCCAGGCCGGAGCCGATGCCACGGCCCACGCGCTTGCGGGACGGACGGCTGCCAGCGGCAGGCTTGAGCGTGTTGAGTCTCATCTCAGGCTTCCTCGACTTTCAGCATGTAGGCGATCTTGTTGATCATGCCGCGGTTTTCCGGCGTATCGATCACCTCGACGGTCTGATGCATCCTGCGAATGCCCAGACCACGGGCGCAGGCCTGATGGCTCTTGAGACGACCAATCAGACTGCGAACCAGAGTTACCTTGATCTTCTTGTCAGCCATTGTCTCAGCCTCGGATCTCGTCCACCGACTTGCCACGCTTGGCGGCAATCAGTTCCGGGTCATGAATCTGGGTCAAGGCATTGATCGTTGCACGCACCACATTGATCGGATTGCGCGAACCGATGCACTTGGCCAGCACGTTCTTCACACCCACGACCTCGAATACGGCACGCATGGCCCCCCCGGCGATGATGCCGGTACCTTCGGAAGCGGGCTTCATGAATACCTTGGCACCACCGTGAGCACCCTTCATTTCATAGTGCAGCGTACCCTCGTCGAGGGATACCTCCACCATGTTCTTGCGCGCCTGCTCCATGGCCTTCTGGATGGCCAGCGGAACTTCACGCGCCTTGCCGTAACCCATGCCCACCTTGCCGTTGCCGTCACCCACCACGGTCAGGGCAGTAAAACCGAACTGACGACCACCCTTGACCACCTTGGCCACACGGTTGATGGTAATGAGTTTCTCGACCAGGCCGTCGTTGGTGCTTTCGATATTTGCTTTTGCCATGTGCCTACCCTGGTTCAGAACTGAAGGCCGGCTTCACGCGCGGCTTCCGCCAGCGCCTTGACCCGACCGTGATACTTGAAACCGGAACGATCGAAAGCCACCTTCTCGATCCCCTTCTCCTTCGCGCGCTCGCCGATCAGGCGACCCACGATCGTGGCGGTATCGACATTCCCGGTGGACTTGGCCTGCTCGCGCACCACCTTCTCCACGCTCGATGCAGCAGCCACCACTTCGGCACCATTGGGCGCGATGAGCTGCGCGTAGATGTGACGCGGTGTGCGATGCACGCACAGGCGGTACACGCCAAGACGCTTCTGATGGGCACGCGCCTTGCGGGCACGGCGAAGTCGAGCAGTTTTCTTGTCCATGTCTCTTTACCCTATTTCTTCTTCGCTTCTTTGCGGATGATACGCTCGTCCGCATAGCGAACACCCTTGCCCTTGTACGGCTCGGGCGGACGGTAGGCGCGGATCTCGGCCGCGACCTGACCCACCTTTTGCTTGTCGATCCCCTTGACAACGACCTCGGTCTGGCTGGGGGTCTCGATGGTGACGCCTTCGGGCACCGCGTACTCCACAGGGTGCGAGAAACCAAGCGTCAGATTGAGCTTGTTCCCCTGCGCCTGGGCACGATAACCGACACCCACCAGCTCGAGCTTGCGCTCGAAGCCCTGGGACACGCCGGTGACCATGTTGTTGAGCAGCGCGCGCATGGTACCCGCCATGGCATATCCGGTCTTTTCGGGATCGGCGGCATCGACCACAATACGGTTGTCTTCCACGGCCACGGTGACAGTCGGGTGCACCTCATACTCGAAGGAACCCTTGGGGCCCTTCACGGTGACCTGCTGGCCGTTGACGCTGACTTCAACGCCCTTGGGCAGATCGATCGGCTTTTTCGCAATACGGGACATGACGGTTACCTGATCAGGCTACGGTGCAAATGACTTCACCACCCACACCCATCTCACGGGCCTGGCGATCGGTCATCACACCCTTGCTGGTGGACACAATGGCAATCCCGAGACCACCAATAACACGCGGCAGCTCATCCTTGCCACGATAGATCCGCAGCCCGGGGCGGCTGACACGCTTGACCTGCTCGATCACGGGCTTGCCACCAAAGTACTTGAGCTGGATCACCAGGGTCGGCTTGCCATCGTTTTCCTCGACGCTGTAGTCGGCAATGTATCCCTCGTCCTTGAGCACCTTGCACAGGGACTCCTTCATCTTCGAGGACGGCAGCGATACACTGGCCTTCTCCGCTGCCTGGGCATTGCGGATCCGGGTCAGCATGTCGGCAATCGGATCTGACATACTCATCGTCTGTGCTCTCCTTACCAGCTGGCCTTGACCAGCCCGGGAATGTTCCCGGACATGGCATGCTCGCGCAGCTTGTTACGGCCAAGGCCGAACTTGCGGTAGTAACCATGAGGACGACCGGTCACGCGGCAACGCTTGCGCTGGCGGACGGGGCTGGAGTCGCGCGGAAGCTTCTGCAGCTTGACCACGGCCTCCATGCGCACCTCGAAATCGGCATTGGGATCATTGATGATCGCCTTGAGCTCGGCACGCTTGGCCGCATACTTGTTTGCCAGCTTTTCGCGCTTCAGCTCACGCTGGATCATTGATACCTTGGCCATGTCGTTACTTCCTCATGAACGGAACGGGAAATTGAAGGCCGCGAGCAGTGCCCTGGCTTCTTCATCATTCTTGGCGCTGGTGGTGATGGTGATGTCCATGCCACGCAGTGCATCAATCTTGTCGTAGTCGATCTCCGGGAAGATGATCTGCTCCCGGACACCCATGCTGTAGTTGCCGCGACCATCGAACGCCTTGGGGTTAAGCCCCCGGAAATCGCGGATACGCGGAATGGCGATGCTGATCAGGCGGTCGAGGAACTCGTACATGCGCGTCTTGCGCAGGGTGACCTTGCATCCGATCGGCATGCCGTCGCGCAGCTTGAAGCCGGCAATGGACTTCCGCGCCACGGTAACCACCGGCTTCTGACCGGCAATCTTGGTCATGTCGGATACCGCATGCTCGATGACCTTCTTGTCGGCGACAGCCTCGCCCAAGCCCATGTTGAGGGTGATCTTCTCGATCCGCGGCACCATCATCGGATTGTCGTAATTGAACTTCTCCTGAAGCTCCTTTACGACCTTTTCCTTGTAGAAATCCTGCAATCTAGCCATGACCATCACCTGATTAAGCGTCAACGACTTCGCCGTTGGACTTGAAATAACGGACCTTGCGATTGTCCTCGAGCACCTTGATGCCGACACGATCGCCCTTGCCCGTGGCGGGGTTGTAGAGCATCACGTTGGACACGTGAATCGGCATCTCCTTCTCGATGATGCCGCCGGCAACGCCCAGCTGGGGATTGGGCTTCTGGTGCTTCTTGACCATGTTGATGCCCTGCACCACGACCTTGTCGTTGGGCAGCACCTTGACCACCTGGCCGCGACGGCCCTTGTCCTTTCCGGTCGTGACGATGACATCGTCACCCTTGCGAATCTTCTTCATTGCCCTACCCTCGAATCACAGCACTTCGGGTGCAAGCGAAATGATCTTCATGAACTGCTCGCCACGAAGCTCGCGCGTCACCGGCCCGAAGATACGCGTGCCGATGGGCTGCAACTGGTTGTTCAGCAGCACCGCGGCATTGTTGTCGAAACGGATCAGCGAACCGTCGTCACGACGCACGCCGCTGGCAGTACGCACGACTACCGCATTGTAAACCTCGCCCTTCTTCACCTTGCCGCGAGGAATGGCATCCTTGACGCTGACCTTGATGATGTCACCAATGCCGGCGTAACGGCGGTGGGAGCCGCCAAGCACCTTGATGCACTGGACTCTCTTGGCGCCACTGTTGTCGGCGACTTCCAGAACGGTCTGCATTTGAATCATGGCGAAACCCGCTTCGTTCGAACCTGATTAACCATTTGCGCGTTCAACGACGCGCACCAGAGTCCAGGACTTGGTCTTGGACATCGGGCGACACTCCTTGATCTCGACAGTATCACCCGCCTTGCATTCGTTGTTTTCGTCGTGCACGTGCAGCTTGGTCGAGCGACGGATGAACTTCCCGTACAGGGGGTGCTTGACACGTCGCTCGATCATGACCGTGATGGTCTTGTCCATCCTGTCACTGACGACACGCCCGATCTGCGTGCGCTCGATCTTGCTCGTCTCGGTCATGACTGCTCACCTGACTGCTTTTCGCGAATAATGGTCTTGATCCGCGCGATATCACGGCGAATCTGCTTGAACTGGTGAACCTGGGAAAGCTGCCCTGTTGCATTCTGCAGGCGCAGGTTCATCTGCGCCTTCAGCTGGTCGAGCAGTTCCTTGTTCAGCTCCTCGATACTCTTCTGTCGCAATTCGCTCGCCTTCATCACATCACCTGGCGCGTTACAAACATGGTCTTGATCGGCAGCTTGGCAGCGGCCAGACGGAAGGCTTCGCGTGCCACTTCCTCGCTGACACCTTCCATTTCATACAGCATGCGGCCCGGCTGAATCTGGGCAACCCAGTACTCGACGTTGCCCTTGCCCTTCCCCATGCGCACTTCAAGCGGCTTTTTGGTGATCGGCTTGTCGGGGAACACCCGAATCCAGATCTTGCCGCCACGCTTGATGTGTCGGGTCATGGCGCGACGCGCGGCCTCGATCTGGCGCGCGGTCAGGCGCCCGCGGCCCACGGCCTTGAGGCCGTACTCGCCAAAGCTGACCTTGTTACCGACTGTTGCCAGGCCACGGTTGCGACCCTTCTGCACCTTGCGGAATTTTGTTCTCTTGGGCTGCAGCATCGCTCAGCTCCTACTTCGAGGACTTGCGACCGCCGCCAGCAGCCGCGGTCTTGCTTTCGAGGTCAAAGACCTCACCCTTGTAGATCCAAACCTTGATGCCGATGACACCATAAGTGGTGTTGGCCTCGGCCGTTCCGTAGTCGATGTCGGCGCGCAGCGTATGCAGCGGAACCCGACCTTCGCGATACCACTCGGTGCGGGCAATCTCGGCGCCGTTGAGGCGACCGGCCACGCTCACCTTGATACCCTGCGCCCCGAGGCGCATGGCATTTCCGACCGCCCGCTTCATGGCACGGCGGAACATGATGCGGCGCTCGAGCTGCTGGGCAATGCTTTCGGCCACCAGATTGGCATCGATCTCAGGCTTGCGGATCTCTTCAATATTGATCTTGACGTTGTTGGGGTTCAGACCGGTCATCTCGGCCACTTCACGCCGCAGCTTCTCGATGTCCTCACCCTTCTTGCCGATGACAATGCCGGGGCGCGCGGTGTGAATGGTAATGAAGATGCTGCGCGCGGGGCGCTCGATCTGAATGCGACTGACCGACGCCTGGGCGAGCTTCTTCTTCAGGAACTCGCGAACGGCAATGTCGTTGTTCAGATTGTCGGCGAACTCGTCACCGTCCGCGTACCACTTGGAGTTCCAGTCCGTGGCGATGCCCAGACGAAAACCGATTGGATTGACCTTGTGACCCATTTCCGAACCCCTTACTTTTCGCTCACGGCGACGGTGATGTGGCTGGTGCGCTTGAGGATGCGATTGGCACGCCCCTTGGCCCGCGGCCGGATGCGCTTCATGGTCGGACCCTCGTCGACATAGACCGTCGAGACCTTGAGCTCGTCGATGTCGGCGCCATTGTTGTGCTCGGCGTTGGCAATGGCCGACTCGAGCACCTTCTTCATGATGCGCGCCGCCTTTTTCGGGCTGAACTCGAGGATCTGCAGCGCAGCCTCGATGTCCTTGCCACGAATCTGATCGGCAACCAGGCGCGCCTTCTGCGGCGAGATCCTGGCATGGGAAAGGCGAGCCTTCACTTCCATCTTCATCACCCCTTACTTCGACTTCTTGTCGGCCGCGTGGCCGCGGAAGGTCCGGGTCAGGGCGAACTCGCCCAGCTTGTGGCCGACCATGTTTTCGTTGATCAGCACCGGTACGTGCTGGCGCCCGTTGTGCACGGCGATGGTCAGACCGACCATCTCGGGCACGATCATGGAACGACGGGACCAGGTCTTGATGGGGCGCTTGTCGTTGTTCTCGACGGCCGTCATCACCTTCTTCATCAGGTGATGATCAACGAACGGGCCCTTCTTCAGTGAACGCGGCATGCTGTTACCCCTTTACTTCTTGCTGCGACGACGGACGATGAGCTTGTCCGTGCGCTTGTTCTTGCGGGTCTTGTGACCCTTGGTCGGCACACCCCAGGGGGTGACCGGATGACGGCCACCGGAGGTGCGCCCCTCACCACCACCATGCGGGTGGTCGACCGGGTTCATGGCCACACCACGTACGGTGGGACGCACTCCGCGCCAGCGCTTGGCACCGGCCTTGCCGAGCTTGCGCAGGTTGTGTTCGGAGTTGCTGACCTCACCAATGGTGGCGCGACATTCGGCCGGAACCTTGCGCATCTCGCCGGAGCGCAGACGCAGGGTGGCATAGGCACCCTCACGGGCCACCAGCTGGGCCGAAGTGCCGGCGCTGCGCGCCAGCTGCGCACCCTTGCCGGGCTTGAGCTCGATGCAGTGGACCACGGTACCCACCGGGATGTTACGCAGCGGCAGCGTGTTGCCGGGCTTGATCGGCGCATGCAGGCCGGAGCTGATCTCGGCACCGGGCTTCACACCGGCCGGGGCGATGATGTAGCGACGCTCGCCATCGGCGTACAGCACCAGGGCAATGTGTGCACTGCGGTTCGGATCGTACTCGATGCGCTCCACCTTCGCCGGAATGCCGTCCTTGTTGCGCTTGAAGTCGATGATCCGATAACGCTGCTTGTGACCACCACCGATATGACGGGTGGTGATGCGACCCTTGTTGTTGCGGCCGCCGGTACGCGTCTTCTTTTCCAGCAGGGGCTCGTACGGAGCACCTTTGTACAGGTCCGGATTGACGACCTTGACGACATGACGCCGCCCGGGTGAAGTCGGTTTTGCCTTAACAGTAGCCATTGCTCAGCCCTTATTCGCCACCGGCGAAGTCGATTTCCTGACCTTCGGCCAGAGTGACATACGCCTTCTTCCAGTTCGCGCGACGGCCCTGGATCATGCCGAAACGCTTGGCCTTGCCCTTCATGTTTACGGTACGCACATTGGCGACCTGAACACCGAAGAAGCTCTCCACGGCCTTCTTGATCTCGTTCTTGGTTGCATCCGGCACGACCTTGAAGACATGCTGGTTGGCATTTTCGGCCGCCATCATCGCCTTCTCGGAAATGACCGGACCCACAATGATTTTCAGCAGGCGCTCCTGATTCATGACAGCCAGCCCTCCACAGCCTTGATCGCACCTTCGGTTGCCAGCACCTTGTCGAAGCCGATCAGGCAGACCGGGTCCAGCCCCTTGACATCGACCACGCCCACACCGGGAATGTTGCGGGAGGCGAGATGCAGGTTGTCATCGACCTCCTCGACCAGGATCAGGACATTGTTCAGACCCATGTCTGCAAGCCGGGCAGCCAGATCGCGCGTCTTCGGGGTCTCGACCTTGAAGTCATCCACCACCAGCAGCCGCTCCTGCCGGGCCAGCTCGGAGAAGATGGAACGCATCGCTGCGTGGTACATCTTCTTGTTGACCTTTTGAGCATAGTTGCGCGGGCGGGCAGCAAAGGTGACGCCACCCTTGCGCCACAGCGGACTGCGAATGGTACCGGCCCGGGCACGACCCGTACCCTTCTGGCGCCAGGGCTTGGCCCCGCCTCCACGCACGTCGGAACGGTTCTTCTGCGCCTTGGTGCCGGCGCGCGCGCCCGCCATGTAGGCGACCACGACCTGGTGCACCAGCGACTCGTTGAAGTCCTGACCGAAGGCCTTGTCGGACACCTCGATCGCAGAACCTGAATTGACCAGCTGAAGTTGCATGCGATTATCCTCGTGCCTTGACCGCCGGACGCACGATGACGTCTCCGCCCTTCGCGCCCGGGACTGCACCCTTGACCAGCAGCAGACCCCGCTCGGGATCCACGCGCACGACCTGCAGGTTCTGCACGGTGCGGCGCACGTTGCCCATGTGACCCGCCATGCGCTTGCCCTTGAACACCCGGCCCGGGGTCTGGTTCTGACCAATGGAGCCAGGCGCACGATGCGACAGCGAGTTGCCGTGGGTGGCATCCTGGGTGCTGAAGTTGTGACGCTTCACGACGCCGGCATAGCCCTTGCCCTTGGAGGTGCCGGTGACGTCGATGATCTGGCCTTCCTCGAACTGATCGACACCGATCTCACTGCCCGGTTCGATGCCCTCGATCTGGGCGGGATCGGTGATGCGGAACTCCCACACCCCGCGACCCGCCTCGACCCCGGCCTTGGCAAAATGCCCGGCCTCGGGCTTGGTCACACGGGATGCCTTGCGCGTGCCGGCAGTCACCTGCAGGGCCAGGTAACCGTCCCGATCCTCGGTGCGGATCTGGGTGACGCGATTGGGCTGCGCCTCGATAACGGTCACGGGAATGGAAACGCCGTCTTCGGTGAAGACGCGCGTCATGCCCAGTTTTCGACCGACCAATCCGATTGCCATTTCGCTACCTCGTCCATACCCCAGCGGGTACATTCAATTCATGCTTCAAGCTCGCGGCCCGAAGCAGGGAATCTGCTCCGGGCCGCGGAAAGCCGCCTATTATGGCAGAAAGTTCTGCCGCTGTTAAGCCCTGATTCGGGCTTACTGCAGTTTGATCTGCACGTCCACGCCGGCCGCCAGATCCAGCTTCATCAGCGCATCGACGGTCTTGTCGGTCGGATCGACAATGTCCATCAGGCGCTTGTAGGTGCGAATCTCGTACTGGTCGCGCGCATTCTTGTTGACATGCGGCGAGATCAGCACGGTAAAACGCTCCTTCTTGGTGGGCAGGGGGATGGGCCCCTTGACCCGGGCGCCGGTGCGCTTGGCTGTCTCGACGATCTCGGCAGCCGAACGATCAATGAGTCGATGATCGAAGGCCTTGAGACGGATACGGATCTTCTGATTGTTCATGCTCATTACTCGATGATCTTGGAAACGACGCCGGCGCCGACGGTGCGGCCACCCTCGCGGATGGCAAAGCGCAGACCTTCCTCCATCGCGATCGGCGCGATCA
>RFHG01000150.1 GCA_003696465.1 Gammaproteobacteria bacterium
CCCGCGTGCCGGCCCGGGACATGGAGGTCATCTCATGAAGAAAACACTCCGCATCATTACCCTTGCTGCCCTGACAACCGGCCTTGCGCTTTGGGCACTAACCGGGTGGCTCTATATCTCCGACCGTGATTTCTGGCAAAGCGCACGGAAAACCACGGGCACGGTCATCGACCTGATCCCGGAGTACCGTTCCCGTAGTTCCGACCCAGCGCGCACGGGCCTTTCGGCAGGCGCTGGCGAAATCACCTACAGCAACAGGACGGACACACTGTGGCGTGCCCGGGTTCGCTTTACCGACAACAAGGGGCAGATACGCGAGTTTACCGACCGTACCGCTGCCAACCCGCCCCTGTATGACCGGGGACAGCAGGTTGTCGTCCTCTACGACCCGAAAAATCCGCTAAACGCGCGGGTAGATGGCGGTTTCAAATACCTGCCCTCGGTGGTGACGGGGTTCATAGGCACCGCCTTTCTGCTGCCTGGACTCATCATGCTAGGTGTGCTCGTGAAAGGGAGCAGTCGGCGTCGTTTACGGGAAAACGGTCAGCGTATCGAGGCAACAGTCGTGGACATAGAGCGCAACGGCCGGATCGAGGTCAATGGCCGCAGCCCCTGGGTCCTGCGTGCCCACTGGAAACATCCCGCCAGCGGTCAGACCCTCCTGTTCGAGAGCGAAAACCTCTGGATCAATCCAGAGCCCTTTCTGGGAAGGAAGACGGTTACCGTATTTCTGGATCCGCGCAATCCGAAGCGTTACTGGGTCGACACCTCATTTCTCCCGCAAAACGCGTGATGAACCATGAATACACCCGTTTCAGACTCTGCGCGTTTCGCCCGGATTGCGGAGAACCGGGCAAAATCCGACTGCTTCCCGGGAAGGATAATTTATTCCGTCTTTTTCCTGCTGGGGTGTATTGCCCTGGTTGCAGCCCTGCTCATCAATAGGACCGTAAACAACTTTGAGATTCATGCAGTAGCCGATGATGACCTGCCACACTGGGTCATCCATGCCAAATGGACCAATCCTCAAAACGGCAAGCTGTACCGGTTTATCAGCGACCCTCTGGAAATTGACCCTGCGCCCTTTCTGGAAGGGAAAAAATGGGTTCGGGTGGCCATCAATCCCGATGCCCCCGAGCGGGACTACATGATAGACACTACCTTTCTGCCGGAACTGTCCGAATGACCGGAACCTGTGGAATAAAACATGCCCCAGGCGCATCGTTTCCTGTGACAAACCAGAAAGGGAACGCCCTGCATGCGCCGCATCACAAGACTCTGCCCCGCCCTACTACTGATTCTGTCTTGCCTGCCCGGCGCTCTGCCGGCTGCCGAATATCTGCTTTCGGCACCGCCACGGGAGGACGCCGAGGCCGCCCACCGGATCTACGACCCGATCGCCCGCTTCCTGACCGAGCAGACCGGAGACCGTTTTCGCTATGTGTTCCCCGGAAGCTGGCTCGCCTACCAGTCGGCCCTGGCGGATGATCGCTATGACCAGGTATTCGACGGCCCGCATTTCGTGGCCTGGCGCATGGCGCGGCATGGACACGAGCCGCTGGTACGGATACCGGGCCAGCTGAAGTTCACGGTCATCGCCCGCAACGACAGCGGCCTCACACGGATCGAGGATTTGAGCGGAAACCGCGTATGCGGCCATCCGCCACCCCATCTTGCCACCCTGGGGCTCATGGCACGGCTGGACAACCCGGCCCGACAGCCGCGTATCAAGGAAGCGCCCACCTTCCGCAAGCAATTCGATGCCCTGCTCGCCGGCAAGTGCGAGGCGATGGTCCTGCCGAACCGCCTATTGAAGAAATTCCTGACCAGTGAAACGCCGGTTCATGTCATTGGCAGCCTGCAGCCTGTGGCGCATCAGGCCATCACGGCAAGCAGTCGTATTCCGCCGGATCTGCGCGCAAGGATTCGTGAACTGCTTTTGAGCAGGGAAGGTCAGGAAGCGATGGCGGAGCTTCGCCAGCGCTATGCCCGGGGCAAGGAACTGGTTGCCGCACATCCGCAGGACTACGACCAGAGCACGGCCCGCCTGCTGGAGCCCGTGTGGTTCTTCAGCAGCAGCAACCCGAAGCATGCGGGCAAGCTGCGCGGGGCCGGGTCACCGGCAAACTGAGTTACAGGCCGGACTATTCGCGTTCCTCGATCCAGGCCATCTGGATGGCCTCGAGGATGCGCTCGCCGGAGTGATCGGGGTCGTCATCGAACTCGTCGAGTTCGAGCACCCAGTTGCGCAGATCAACGAAATTGACCTTGAGGGGATCGACATCGGGGTGTTTTTCGTCGAGCGCGATGGCAATATCGAGACTGTCGGTCCATTTCAGGCCCATTTCACACCCTCCTCAGTGATTCTCGGAAACCATGTTGATGGTGTACTTGGGGATCTCGACCACGAGATCCTCGCCGTCGACCACGGCCTGACAGCTCAGACGCGAGTCCATGTCCACGCCCCAGGCCTTGTCGAGCATGTCCTCTTCCTCTTCGCTCGGCTCATTGAGCGAGTCGAAGCCTTCGCGCACCCACACATGGCAGGTGGTACAGGCACAGGACTTCTCGCAGGCATGCTCGATCTCGATACCGTTTTCAAGCGCGGCATCGCAGATGGTCGTGCCCGGCTCGGCCTCGACGACCGCGCCGTCGGGGCAAAGCTCCTCGTGCGGCAGGAAAATGATCTTCGGCATGTCGGTTTACCTCATTCGAATTCTTCGACGCTGCGTCCCTGCATCATGCCCTGGACGCTGCGATTCATGCGCCGCGCAACGAATTCCTCGCTGGCGGACTCGAGTGCCTTGATGGCCTGCTCGATGGCCTCCGGGTCGGTGCCGGCACGGGCCTGTTCCAGTTCGCTGCGTGCGGCGTCGATGGCTGCACGCTCTTCTCCGTTCAAGAGATCACCATCCTTTTCCAGCGCGCTGTCGAGGGCCTCCAGCACCCGGTCGGCCTCGACCTGCTGTTCGCGCAGCTTGCGCGCCTCCATGTCCTCGCGGGCATGGGCGAAGGAGTCCTTGAGCATCTGCTCGATCTGCTCGTCGCTCAGTCCATAGGAGGGCTTGACCTCGATGCTGGCGCGGGCGCCGCTGGTCAGCTCCTCGGCCTCGACGTGCAGCAGGCCATCGGCATCCACCTGATAGGTCACGCGGATGCGTGCGGCCCCGGCCACCATGGGCGGGATGCCGCGCAGGGTAAAGCGGGCCAGGGAGCGGTTTTCATCCACCACGTCGCGCTCGCCCTGCACCACATGGATGGTCATCGCCGTCTGCCCATCCTTGAAGGTGGTGAATTCCTGGGCACGGGCCACCGGTATGGTGGTATTGCGCGGAATGATCTTTTCCACCAGACCGCCCATGGTCTCGATTCCGAGTGACAGCGGGATGACATCGAGCAGCAGCATGTCGGAATCGGGCTTGTTGCCGGCCAGGATGTCGGCCTGGATGGCAGCACCGATGGCCACCACCTGATCCGGGTCGATGTCGGCCAGCGGCTCGCGACCAAAGAATTCGGCAATGCGCGCACGCACCCGGGGCACCCGGGTGGATCCTCCCACCAGCACCACATCCTTGACTTCTTCGGCCTCGACACCGGCATCGCGCAGGGCACGGCGGCAGGCCACGATGGTACGGCTGATGAGGGGATCGATCATTTCCTCAAAGGCCGTACGCGTCAGCGTGGCGGTGGCCTTGCGACCTTCGGCCAGCTCGATCTCGATCACCATTTCCTCGGCCTCGGTCAGCGCGATCTTGGCGGCAGTGGCGGCATCGAGCAGGCGGCGCATCAGTTTCGGATCCGAGGTATCCTCGATGCCCAGCTCGGCAATTAGCCATTCGGCAATGGCATGATCGAAGTCATCCCCCCCAAGGGCACTGTCGCCGCCGGTGGACAACACCTCGAACACGCCCTTGTTGAGGCGCAGGATGGAGATGTCGAAGGTGCCGCCGCCCAGGTCATAGACCGCAATCACGCCCTCCACCTCGCGATCCAGGCCATAGGCCACGGCCGCGGCAGTGGGTTCGTTCAGCAGGCGGAAGACATTGAGCCCGGCGAGCGTCGCCGCGTCCTTGGTGGCCTGGCGCTGGGCATCGTCGAAATAGGCCGGCACGGTGATGACCACACCGGCCAGCTCGCCACCGAGGCTCTTTTCGGCACGCGCCTTGAGCACCTTGAGGATCTCGGCCGAGACCTGTACCGGTGTGACCGGGCCGGCCGCGGTGCAGATACGGGGCACCGGGCCATCGTCCTCGCAGAATTCGAACGGCAACTCGCCGGCGATGCGCCGCACGTCCTCGCGCCCGCGGCCCATGAGCCGCTTGATGGAGGCAATGGTGTTGTGCGGATCTTCTGCGGCCGCGGCCTTTGCCTCGTGGCCGACAATGACCGTGCCGTCCGGCAGATAGCGCACGACGGACGGGAGCAGCACACGCCCCTCCTCGTCCGGCAGCACCACCGGCACGCCACTGCGCACGGTGGCAACCAGCGAGTTGGTGGTCCCCAGGTCGATGCCTGCCGCCAGCCGATGCTGGTGCGGGGCGGTGGACATGCCGGGTTCGGAAATCTGCAGCAGCGCCATGACAGGGCCTTTTGTTCGAAATGATTAAACAGGGATAGGGGCACTGGCCCCGACAATGATCGCAAGCTTACAGCAACTGTTCCTCGATCTGCTCCTGCTTGCGCTGCAACTCGTCGTTCACGCGGCGGAAAAACTGCAGCTTCAGGGCCGCCTCACGGGCCGCGTCCAGGTCGTTGCTCGCCCAGGCCTCGGCAAACTCTTTCTGCAGCGCGCGCTGCCAGTCGCGCAGCTCACGGGCCAGGGCATCGAGCTCGGCGAGGGGATCATCGCCCTGCCCGGCCTCTTCGAGCCGCTCGCGCAGTTCCATCTGCTGCATGAGAAAGGCCGGGTCGGAGGTGGTGTCCTTGTCCGCATCCAGATGAACCCCGCGCAGCTCCAGCAGATACTTGAGCCTGCGCAGCGGATCCTTCAGCGTCTCGTAGGCCTCGTTCACGAAGCCCGCGCTCTGGACCGACAGGCGCCGCTCCTGTGCACCGGCAGAGGCAAAGCGATCCGGATGCAGCTGGCTCTGCAGCGCGCGATAGCGTGCATCCAGAGCGGCCCGGTCCACCTCGGGCCCCGGCTCCAGCCCGAACAGGCTGAAGTAGTCCTGGGCGAGATCGACGGGTGCGGTCATTTCAGACCGTAAAACTCTCGCCACAACCGCAACGATCCTTCTCGTTGGGGTTGTTGAACTTGAAGCCCTCGTTCAGACCTTCCTTGGCATAGTCCAGCTCGGTACCGTCGAGGTAGAGCAGGCTCTTGGGGTCGATGATCAGCTTCACGCCCTTATCCTCGAACACCTGGTCCTCGTCCTGCAGCTCGTCGGCAAACTCCATGACATAGGCCATGCCGGAACAGCCGGACGGCTTGACGCCAAGCCGCAGGCCGATGCCCTTGCCGCGCTTGTCGAGGAAGTCGCGGATACGCTGCGCGGCGGTGTCGGTGAGCGTGATGGCCATGCCTCGGTTACTCCGCCTCGCCGTGCTTGCGCTTGTAGTCCTCGATGGCCGCCTTGATGGCGTCCTCGGCCAGCACGGAACAGTGCACCTTGACCGGCGGCAGCTCCAGCTCCTCGGCGATCTCGGTGTTCTTGATCTGGGCCGCCTCGTCCAGGGTCTTGCCCTTGACCCACTCGGTGAGCAGCGAGCTGGAGGCAATCGCGGAGCCGCAGCCATAGGTCTTGAACCTGGCATCCTCGATGACGCCCTCGTCATTGACCTTGATCTGCAGGCGCATCACGTCGCCACAGGCCGGTGCACCCACCATGCCGGTGCCGACATGCTCGTCGCTCTTGTCGAAGGAACCCACGTTGCGGGGGTTCTCGTAATGATCGAGTACCTTCTTGCTGTATGCCATGGTCTTTCTCCTCGTATGGATGCCCGCCTCGGGGCATCTCGGGTTCTGTTCAGGCAGCGGTCAGTGCGCTGCCCATTCGATGCTGTCCAGGTCGATGCCTTCCTTGTACATTTCCCACAATGGGGACAGTTCACGCAGTTTTTCAACGGCTGCGCGGACATGCTCGATGGTGAAGTCGATCTCCTCCTCGGTGGTATAGCGACCGATGGAGAAGCGCAGCGAGCTGTGGGCCAGCTCGTCGTTGCGGCCCAGTGCGCGCAGCACATAACTCGGTTCCAGCGAGGCCGAGGTGCAGGCCGAGCCACTGGACACGGCAATGTCACGCACCGCCATGATGAGGCTCTCGCCCTCGACGAAGTTGAAGCTGATATTCAGGTTGCCGGCCACCCGATGCTCGAGGTCGCCATTGACATAGACCTCTTCCATGTCGCTGAAGCCTTCGAGCAGGCGGTTGCGCAGCTTGAGGATGCGCGCGTTTTCCTCCGCCATTTCGGCCTTGGCAATGGCAAAGGCCTCGCCCATGCCCACGATCTGGTGGGTGGCCAGGGTGCCGGAGCGCATGCCGCGCTCGTGCCCGCCACCGTGCATCTGGGCCTCGATGCGCACCCGCGGCTTGCGCCGAACATACAGGGCGCCGATGCCCTTGGGCCCGTAGATCTTGTGCGCGGAAAAGCTCATCAGGTCCACCGGCAGCTCGGCGAGATTGATCGGCACCTTGCCGGCGCTCTGGGCGGCATCGACATGGAAGACCACCTTGTTCTCGCGGCAGATGTTGCCAATGGCCTCGATGTCCTGGATGACCCCGATCTCGTTGTTCACGTGCATGACGCTGGCCAGGATGGTGTCCTTGCGCAGGGCAGCACGGAACTTGTCGAGATCGAGCAGGCCATTGGGCTCCGGATCGAGATAGGTGACCTCGAAACCCTCACGCTCGAGCTGGCGGCAGCTGTCGAGCACGGCCTTGTGTTCGGTCTTGACGGTGACGATGTGCTTGCCCTTCTTCTGATAGAAGTGGGCCGCACCCTTGAGCGCCAGGTTGTCGGACTCGGTGGCACCCGAAGTCCAGACGATCTCCTTGGGATCGGCCCCCACCAGATCGGCCACCTGGGCACGGGCATTCTCGACCGCCTCTTCGGCCTCCCAGCCGAACTTGTGGCTGCGTGAAGCCGGATTGCCGAAGATGCCGTCGATGGTGAGGTAATGGGACATCTTCTCCGCCACGCGCTCGTCCACCGGGGTGGTGGCCGCGTAGTCCAGGTAGATGGGAAGCTTCAGGTTGCTCATGTTCGTTTCTCGCTCAATAAATTCGGTTCGGATCAGGCCTGTTGCGCCTGCTTGCCCTTCTTGCCCAGTTTGCTCGATGCCTGCTTGAGGATGGCCTGCTGCATGGCCTTGTCCTGGCGCGAGGCAACACTCCTGACACCGTTGCGTTCCATCAGGCTGCCCAGGGTGATCTCGGACAGGAAGCTCTGAATCTGCTCGCTGAGATCGCACCAGAGGTCGTGAGTAAGGCAGCGTTGATGATTCTGGCAGTCGCCGGCACCACCGCACTTCATGGTTTCCAGCTTCTCGTCCACGGCGGCGATGACGGAGGCAATGGAGATCTCCTTCGGGTCACCGTTGAGGGAATAACCGCCTCCGGGGCCCCGGGTGCTGACCACGAGGCCATTGCGGCGCAGGCTTGCGAAGAGCTGCTCCAGATAGGACAATGAAATGTTCTGGCGCGCCGAGATCTCCGCCAGCGAGATCGGGCCCTGGTCGTTGTGGATCGCCAGGTCCAGAATGGCGGTTACGGCATAGCGGCCCTTGGTCGTCAGCCTCATCGAATGCTACTCCACTGCGTAAGTGGAGCGCATCCTAAAATACCCTAGTTGGTTAGTCAAGTATTCTCCCCGTTCCGTGGGGTATTTGCCGCTTCCTCCTCTCCATCGGCGCAGGTGTATTCGGGGTCGTCCAGCCCCTCGATATCGCGGCTCTTCAGCTCGGGGAGATTGCAGTCGTCGATATCTGCGCCCATCTTCTTCACTGCACAGGTGGTCTTGACCAGCCGCTCGTCCAGGGCATGCAGGTGGTCGAGGATGCCGTGAATGGCATTGGCCACCGGGTCGGGCATGTCCTGGGTCAGGCCATAGGCATCGAAGCCCATCTTCTGCTTCATCGCCTCGCGCTGCGGAGTGCTCGGCTCTTCCCGCGGCTTGCGGCGCGGACCAATGACCCGCCCCGGTATGCCGACCACCGTGGCCTCGCAGGGCACATCCTTGAGCACCACGGCGTTGGAGCCGATGCGGGCGCAGTCGCCCACCTTGATGGGGCCCAGCACCTTGGCACCGGCCCCGACGATGACCCCGTTGCCGAGGGTGGGATGCCGCTTGCCCTTCTCCCAGCTCGTGCCGCCGAGCGTCACGCCGTGGTAAAGCGTGCAGTCGTCGCCGATCTCGGCCGTCTCGCCGATGACCACGCCCATGCCGTGGTCGATGAAGAAACGCCGACCGATACGGGCGCCGGGGTGGATCTCGATCCCGGTGATCCAGCGCGAGAAGTTGGACAGCAGCCGCGCCAGCAGCTTGAAGCCGCGCTGCCACAGGGCATGCGCAATCCGGTGCCAGACCAGCGCGTGCACGCCGGGATAGGCCAGCACGATCTCGAGCGTGCTGCGCGCCGCCGGATCGCGTTCGAAAACGCACTGGATGTCTTCCTTCAGATGCCTGAACATGGCCGGACTCGGTTGTCGGGGCCGGAAATTATAGCGTCACCCGCGGGTTTCCGACAAAAAACATCGGAAAATCAGCCGTTTCTTCCCCGGCAACATTTCTGGGCGGCGCTCAGGATGCCGCGCAGGATATTCACTTCGTTGCGGGTGGGGCGAATCCGGTTGAACAGCCGCCGCAGGCGACGCATGAGGTGTTTGGGGTTGTCCGGATCGAGGAAGTCGAGCTCGATCAGGGCCTCCTCGAAGTGGGCATAGAGCCGCTCCATCTCGGCCTGCTCCACCGGCTGCTCGCCCAGCTCCTCGCCGATGCGGTGGCGTCCGTCGAGCGCGGCCATGCGCAGCTCGTAGCTCACGATCTGCACCGCCATGGCCACATTGAGCGAGCTGTATTGCGGGTTGCTGGGGATGTGCAGGAGCCGGTGACACAGATCCAGCTCCTCGTTGCTCAGGCCCGTGCGTTCACGGCCGAAAACCAGTGCCACGCGCGCCTGTGGTGCCGCAGCGAGTTCGGCCACAGCCTGCTCGGCCGACTCGCGCGCATCGGCCTGTGGCCAGCGCAGGCTGCGTAGCCGCGCGCTGGCACCGAAGACAAGCGTGCAGTCGGCCAGGGCCTCGGACAGCGTGTCCACCACACGGGCACGGGCCAGCACGTCATCGGCTCCCGAGGCGCGGGCCGTGGCCTCGGCACTGGGATAGTCCCGCGGTGCCACGAGCCACAGGTCGGCAAGCCCCATGGTCTTCATGGCCCGGGCCGCGGCACCGATGTTGCCGGGGTGCGAGGTCTCGACCATCACCACGCGCATGCGGTCGAGCAGGCCCAGGCGGTTATCCGTGGATTCATTCATGGCGGGCATTCTACGGGCAGGCCGGAGCCCCGGCCAGTCAGCGATACCAGCCGGCCAGGCGTTCTGCGGGCACCCCCAGCCACCAGGCGAGGCGCAGCCACCACATGAGCAGCACGGTACGCAGTATGCCACCGCGCTCCCAGCGTCTGCTGGATGTCACCAGAGGGCTGCGCACACAGGCCGGGCGCCCTGCGCTGCGCAGCAGGGCGCGGCTGAGCTCGATGTCTTCCATCAGGGGCAGATCGGGAAAACCGCCTGCCTCATCAAAGACGGACCGGGTAACGAACAGACCCTGATCGCCGGTACAGATGCCGGTGAGGCAGGAGCGCAGGTTCATCATCCGCTCGATGATGCGAAAGGCTGCATGGGTGCCGGACAGGCGCACCGAAAAACGGCCCCAGTGATGGCTGGACAAGGCAGCCAGCAGGCGCTGCATGGCCTCGGCAGGCAGGCGGGTATCGGCATGCAGGAACCACAGCACCTCGCCACTTGCCGCAGCGGCACCGGCATTCATCTGCCGCGCGCGGCCGGGCGGACTCTCCAGCACGCGGGCCCCACCCCTCCGGGCAAGATCCGGCGTATCATCGGTGCTGCCGCCATCGACCACGATGATCTCGCGCGGTGGTGGCTGCTGGGCCTGCAGGTCGGCGAGCAGTGCCGGCAGGCAGGCAGCCTCGTTGCGTGCCGGAATGACGACGGAGACGCCAGGCTCAGCCTTCATGCCCGGCCAGGCCTGCGGCCCAGTCATCGACGAAGGACTGCAATGACTCGATGAAATCGGGGTCGTGCTCCCTGCGGTTGATGGTTGCGTGTATGACGATGCGATCGGGTTCGGGATCGAGCCCGGTAGTCACTGTCCACGACATCACGTTGGGGCAGTCGGGCAGGGTAAAGCGCACGCCGCCCGCTATCGGCTCGCTGCGCACCTCGTTGACGCCCCAGAAACTGGCCATCTCCATGCCGCCTTCTACCCGCGGACGCACCTCGGACACGAAGGCACAGTAGTGCGGAATGTTGTCGAGGCTGAGGTGCTGCTGAAGCCATGCGGCATCGCGGCCGGCAGCATCGGTTTCGGCATAGAACTCCATGCGTTCCTCCGCATCAACGAGGGGCCAATGATGCCTTCAACCCGCCACGCGGTCCAGGAACTCGGCCCGCTCCCGCGGGTCCGGGATCTCACCGGCCAGTTGCTCGTGCAGACCCTGCAGAGACGGTGCCCGCCTGAGTGCACGCAGCACCAGATTGCGCGCCAGCGGCCCCACGTAATGGGCATAGATGCTGCACAGGCGTTCCAGCTCGGCCTCCTCGAGCTGC
>RFHG01000151.1 GCA_003696465.1 Gammaproteobacteria bacterium
TGCCCGTGCTGCGCAAGGACTTCCTGGTTGATCCGTACCAGATCGTCGAGGCGCGGGCCATCGGCGCCGATGCCGTGCTGCTCATCGTGGCCGCACTGTCCGATGCCCAGCTGGCCGAGCTGATGGCACTGGCCCATGAGCTGGGCATGGATGTGCTGGTGGAGGTGCACGATGCCGGGGAGCTGGAGCGGGCCCTGCGCCTGGAATTCCCCCTGCTGGGCATCAACAACCGCAACCTGCGCAGCTTCGAGACCTCGCTCGACACCACCCTGTCACTGCTGCCCCGCATCGGCGACGAACGGCTGGTGGTGACCGAGAGCGGCATCCTTGCCCCGGAGCACGTGCAACTGATGCGTTCGCAGGGCGTACACGCCTTCCTCGTCGGCGAGGCCTTCATGCGCGCGCCGGATCCGGGTGCGGAGCTGGCGCGCCTGTTCCAGTCGGGAGCCTGAACATGGACATCGTCTACATCCGCGACCTCGAGATCGAGACCGTCATCGGCATCTACGACTGGGAACGGCGCATCCGCCAGACCATTCGCATCGACCTGGAAATGGGCACCGACATCCGCCGCGCCGCGGCCACCGACCATATCGACGACACCCTCAACTACAAGGCGGTGGCCAAGCGCATCATTGCCTTCGTCGAGGAGAGCCGCTTCGAGCTGGTGGAGACCCTGGCCGAGCGCATCGCCGAGCTGGTGATGCAGGAGTTTGGCGTGCCCTGGCTGCGGCTTACGCTGGGCAAACCCGGCGCCGTGCGCCGCTCGCGCGAGGTCGGCATCGTCATCGAGCGGGGTGCCCGGGTCTGAGATGGCCACCATCTGGATCAGCCTGGGCAGCAATATCGAGCCGGAACGGCATCTGCGCAATGCCCTGGGCTGCATGCAGCACCACTTCTACGATCTGGCCCTGTCTCCGGTGTACGAGACCGAGGCAGTGGGCTTCGAGGGCGATCCATTCCTCAATCTGGTGGCCCGCTGCCGGACCACGCTGGACCCGGTTGCAGTCGCGGAAGAACTGAAGGCGATCGAGGACCGCAACGAGCGCCTGCGCACCGGGCCCAAGTTCAGCGCCCGGACTCTGGACCTCGACCTGCTGCTCTACGACGACCAGGTGCTCGACAGCCCTCAGATCCCGCGCGACGAGATCCTGCGCTATGCCTTTGTCCTGCGCCCTCTGGCCGATCTCGACCCGGAGCTGCACCATCCCCTGACCGGCCGCAGCATGGCCGAACACTGGGCCGAATTCGACGCCAGCGATCAGCCGATGCGGCCGGTGGACCTTGACCTGCTGCAGGACTGAACCGCCGCCCCCTGGCCGAAAATCGCCGAAAAAATTGTACTTTCGGGTAATTTTGCCGTCTTTTCAACGAAATACACCCCGCAAAAAACTTGAACTCCGTCACAAAGGGGCTAGGTTCAGGGTGTAACAGGCGGAAACCCCGGAGGTGTCCCATGAACAGGATCAGTCTCATTGGCCTTTGTGCCGCGCTGATCTGGAGCTTGACTGCCATGGCCGGCGACACCACGGACGAGATCAGGGCGATGTGGCAACGCTACATGCAGGCCGAGCAGGCCTGGCAGCAGACCCTGGAGCAGCTCGTGGTGGCGCGCCATCCCGAGCTCAAGGAGATCAGCGAACTCAACCGCAAGATGCAGGAGCGCTTCCTCGAGGTGCGCAGGCACCGCTTCGAGTACCTGCTCAAGCACGATCCCCAGCGCATTACCGTCAGCCAGGACGTCAACGAGTTCTCCAATTTCTACTGGACGAGTCTCGACGACCAGGCCCTCGCCCAGGCGGATCCCGAGTATGCACGGCTGCTCAGGCAGGCCAAACAGTTGCGCAAGCGCTATGTCTTCAATGCCGACAAGGATGCCTATCGGCGCGCGGTAAAGAAGATCAAGTCGGATGATGCCTATGGCCAGGCCCAGCAGCGGCGGCTGGCCGCCCTGAAGCAGGTCTCCAGCGACCTGGGCGACTTCCTTGCCCGGGGGCTGGTCGCCCGGCGCTGAGGGTTCGGTAGCAGGTGCAGGAGGACGCCGCCCTGAAGATGGGGCAGGGTGGCGTCCTTTTTGACAGGGGCTCTGATCGATTCAGGCGCCACGGGATGCCGTGTTGCGAATTGATCAGGGCTTTCCGGGGGAAGCCCTGATTCATTCTGCGCGATCAGATTGCGGTGAAAAATCATCCAGTTCAAGGCGCGGGTCGCACGTAATAGCAGGGCTATTACGAAGAGTCGCAACGCGGAAATGGGTGATTTGGCGCCGCAAGATGGCGTGTTACGAATTGATCAGGGCTTCCCTAGATCAACCCGTGCTGGCGCAGTTTCTTGCGCAGCGTTCCGCGATTGAGCCCCAGCGCCTTGGCGGCCCGGCTCTGGTTGCCCTCGCAGTACTCGAGCACCGTGGCCAGCAGCGGCCGCTCCACCTCCTCCATCACCAGACGATAGAGCTCGTTCGGTTCGTGCCCGTCGAGCTGCTGGAAGTAGCGCTTGAGCGCGGTTTCCACAGCCGAGGCCAGGGGCTGCTGGCGGCGCTCCCGCAGCGGTGGGGTTTCACTGTCGATCCGTGCACTCATGCCACGCATTCCTCGGCCGGCAACAGGGCGTCCAAGGCCTGGCGCAGGACATCGAGCTGGACCTGAGGCGCCTCGATCCGCATCAGCCGTGCACGCCAGTCGCGCGCGGCCGGCCCCATGTACGACAGGTACCAGCCTATATGCTTTCGGGCGATGCGTACACCCTGAATCGGGCCGTGGAAGGCGTGCAGCTCGGCGATGTGCCCCAGGATGATTTGTTGCCGCTCACAGGCGCTCAACGGCAGGGGCGGGGGTAGCCCGCGCAGGGCGGCGGCAAGCGACCGGAACAGCCACGGCCGGCCCTGGGCCGCCCGGCCCACCATGATGGCCGCGGCCCCGGTCTGCTCCAGTACGGCCAGTGCCTTGTCCGCGGAATCGATGTCGCCATTGGCAATGACCGGAATACCCACCTGCTGCACGACCTCGGCCAGGGTCTCGTACTCGGCCGCGCCGCGATAGCCGTCGGCGCGGGTGCGGCCATGCACGGTGAGCGCACGGATGCCCGCCTCCTCGGCAATGCGCGCGATGCGCGGGGCATTGCGGTTCCGTGCGTCCCAGCCGGTGCGCATCTTCAGCGTGACCGGAACCTCTACCGCCTCAACCACGGCCTCGAGGATGCGGGCCACCAGAAGCTCGTCGCGCATCAGGGCCGAGCCGGCCGCGCGATTGCAGACCTTTTTCGCCGGGCAGCCCATGTTGATGTCGATGATCTCGGCGCCGTGCGCTACATTGAGCCTTGCCGCCTCGGCCATCTGTTCCGGCTCTGTGCCGGCAATCTGCACCGCAATGGGCCCCGGCTCGCCGTGGTGGTCCATGCGGCTGCGGGTCTTGCGGCTGTGCCACAGGTGCGTCTGGCTGGTGATCATCTCGGACACGGCCAGTCCCGCGCCCATGTGTCGGCACAGGCTGCGATAGGGGCGGTCGGTGACGCCTGCCATCGGTGCCAGTACCAGTGGCGGGTCGATGCTGTGCGGACCGATGACGAGGGCAGGGCGGCGCATGGCGGGGGTCACAGGAAGCGGAACTCGTAGGCCAGCGCCTCGCTGCCCGGATCGACCACCTCCAGGCGCAGGGCCACGGGCGTGCCGGGCGGCATCAGTCCATCGGCCTGCGCAGGATCCGGCAGGTACTCGGCGGGGGTAAAGCGGCGCTGGGCCACGGGGTGTCCCTGCTCGTCGGAGAGGGTCAGTTCGACCAGAGGATAGGGCTGCGGAAAGGCTGCCCTGTTGACCAGGGTGGCCTGGATCATCAGCGCCCCCGGGATGTTGGGGTGGGTGTAGAGCTGGCGATCGACGAGCTCGATGGCCGCGGTGTCGCGCAGCACCGGCAGGCTGCAGCCCAGGTGATCGCAGAACGCGGTGATGAACGGGCGCAGGGCAGGCGCTTCGCGCATCAGCCGGGCGCGTTCGAACCACAGGACCTGAAAACCGAAGGCGAGCAGCAGCAGGATCAGGGCCAGCCACTGCCACGGCCGCGTATGGCCGGGGGGCTGCGCAGGCGCCCCGGATGATGCCGCGTGCTGTTCCAGTTCCAGGGGGGAAGGCGGCGCTGGAGGCTGGGCGGGCGCGTCAGCGGTCTCGGAACCGGTGCCGGCATCGGCCAGTGCACGTTCCTCGTCTTCCGACAGCACGCGCAGGTTTTCCAGCGCGTTGAACACCACGAAGCACTGCCCGCAGCGCACCCGCGCCTCGGCCGCGGTGAGTTGGCTGGTGGCGATGCGGAATAGCGTCTGGCAGTGAGGGCATTCGACGTACATGGACATAGTATCAATGCGGGTTCGTGGCCTGACAAGCGTCGCCGTGCGAGAATAAGGATAAATGAGCAGGAAAAATGCCAGCGCTCCGGAAGCCGGGGACGGGGAATCCGCGTCCTCCGGCCACGATGCGGGAAAGGCGCGCCCCGATCTGCTGACCCGGCTGGAGCTCAAGGAGGCCTTTGCCCGCAGCGGCATGCTGGCCCTGGGCAATCTGCTGGTCGGGGCGCTGGTGGTGGTCATGGTACATGGCCACGGGCCGCGTGTGGAGCATCTGCTCTGGTATGGCCTGCTGGTGGGGCTGGTGGCAGCCCGTCTGCTGCTCATTCGTCACTGGCGCCGGCATCCGACCGAGGGGCCGGCAGCCAGGCGCCGGCTGCGCCTGTATGTGCTCTCGGCCTGGCTGACCGGGCTGGTCTGGGGGCTGGGTGCCTGGATCCTGTTCCCGCTGCTCGAGCCCGCACGGCAGTTGACCTTGGCCATGGTGCTGGTGGGCTTCGTGGCCGGTGCGCTGCCCAATTTGGCGACCCTGCGCTATGCCTATGGGGTCTATCTCCTGCTGGTGCTGGTACCCCTGCAATGGCTGCTCTGGCAAAGCGGTGACCCCGCCTACCGGCTGCTGGCCGGCTTCATGTTCGTCTATTACTTCTATCTCGTGGTCGGGGCCCGGGTCTACCGGCGCCATTTTGTCGAGGCGTTGCGGCTGCGCATGGAACTCGAACACCTGGCCGGCCACGACAGCCTCACCGGGCTGCCCAACCGGCGTCAGTTCGAGGAGGCCTTCCGCCGCGAGTGGCGGCGCTGCTGCCGGGGCGAGCAGCCGCTGGTCCTGGTGCTGGCCGATATCGATCACTTCAAGCGCATCAACGACACCCATGGCCACGAGATGGGGGACCAGGTATTGCGCACGGTAGCGGAGCGGCTGCGTACCGCGCTCTGGCGGCCGGGCGATCTGGTGGCCAGGATCGGTGGCGAGGAGTTTGCCGTGCTGTTGCCGGATACCGACCGCCAGGGTGCCGTGCATGTAGTGGAACGGGTGATGCAGGCCCTGTCGAGAGAGCCGATTCGTCTGCCCAACGGGAAGACCCTGCGGGTGAGCATGAGCTTCGGTATTGCCGATTGCCGGCCCGAAGGGGCCTGCGAGGATACCACCCTGATGCGTCGGGCCGATGCGGCGCTCTATGCGGCCAAGGAAGGGGGGCGCAACCGCTACGAGATGGCCTGATCCGGGTCTGCCAGTTCGGCGGCCGCGCGCAGGGCCGTGAGCAGGCTGCCGCTGTCGATGTCTCCGCTGCCGGCCCGTTCGCAGGCCGTGCCGTGGTCGACCGAGGTACGCACGAAGGGCAGGCCCAGGGTGATGTTGACGGCCTGGCCGAAACCCAGGTGCTTGAGCACCGGCAGTCCCTGGTCGTGATACATCGCCAGCACTGCGTCGGCTTCGCTCAGGCGCGGGGGCGTGAAGGTGGTGTCGGCCGGCAGAGGTCCTTCCAGGTCCATGCCCTCGGTGCGCAGACGCTCCAGCACAGGCTCGATGACCTCGACCTCTTCCCTGCCCAGGTGGCCGCCCTCGCCGGCATGCGGATTGAGGCCGCAGACCAGGATGCGTGGTTCGCGAATACGGAAGCGCTCCTTCAGGTCATGGGCGAGGATGCGCACGACGCGCTCGAGCCGCTCCTGTGTGATGGCGCCCGGCACCTCGGCCAGCGGCAGGTGGGTGGTGGCGAGGGCCACACGCAGGCCTTCGGTGGCGAGCATCATCACCGGATGGGCGCCGCCACTGCGTTCGGCCAGATATTCGGTATGCCCGCTGAAGGGGATGCCCGCATCGTTGATGACGCCCTTGTGTACCGGGCCGGTGACCAGCGCCGAAAAGCGCCCGGCCTGGCAGCCCTCGATTGCCGCGTCGAGACAGGCCAGCACATAGGGGGCATTGGCGCTGTCGAGTACGCCGGGCTCCTCGGTCGTGGCCAGGGGGACCGGCTGGTACCACAGGGCGTGCGGACCGGCGGGCTCGCATTCGCCCTGCCAGTGGCGCAGCACCAGCGGCTGTCCCAGGGCTTCGGCCCGGCGGCGCAGCAGGGCCGGGTCGGCGATGGCCACCAGTGGCAGCTCGAGATCGAGTCCGGCCAGCATGACCGCGAGGTCGGGGCCGATGCCGGCCGGCTCGCCCGGCGTGAAGGCCAGCGGCGCGTGCAGGGCTCAGTCCTCCTCGTCGGGCGCCA
>RFHG01000152.1 GCA_003696465.1 Gammaproteobacteria bacterium
CAGCAGCAGAATCAGCAGCAGAATCAGCAGCAGAATCAGCAGCAGAATCAGCAGCAGAATCAGCAGAGAGCAATGAACAAGGAAAGGGACAAGCAGGAACCATCCGCTTCACAGCGGCCGGAACAGCGCGAAACAGCCCGCAAGGAAACACCTGAAGAAGTACCTGCAGAACGGCAGAAGGAGGAGGAAACGCCCAGAGAACGCACCTCCGCCGCTGCAAGGGCATACAGCCCTCAGGGCAAGGCAGACGAGGCCTGGCTCAGGCGCATCCCGGACGATCCGGCCAGCCTGCTCCAGCGCATGTTCCAGTACGAGGCACTGGAGAAGCGATATCACAGTGAGGAAGAACCATGGTAAGACAGGCAGGCATCTTCCTCTTTCTGGCTTTGCTCTGGCCGCTTGCCGGCCTTGCAGGCCAGATCGAGGCATATCTCGACCGCAACCCCGTGGCCGAGGACGAAACCGTCACCCTGACGATCCGTGCCACGGGCGATACCGGGGGCACACCACAAATCGATGCCCTGCGACGGGACTTCGAAATCGTCTCCCAGGCGCAAAGCAGCAGTTTCCAGATCATCAATGGCCGTGTCTCCCGGCACCGGGAATGGCAGTTCGTGCTGGCACCGCGCCATGCCGGGACCATTACCATTCCCCCCATTCCGGTTGGCGACGAGTACAGCCCGGCCATCAGGCTCAAGGTTGAACCCGTATCATCCAGCAACACCGCACGCTCCATGGAGGGCTTTCGGCTCGAGCTGCTGGCCGATACACAGCGGCCATGGGTAGGCCAGCAGGTTCTGGTCACGCTGCGTCTCTACTATCGTGTGGACTTCGACAAGGGTGAGATCGGAGAGCCCGAAATCGCCGAGGGCAAGGGTGAACTCAGGCCACTGGGCAAGGAGTCGCGCTATCGCAAGGACATCGGTGGCCAGACCTGGCTGGTGTACGAAAAGCGCTATCTGCTGATTCCCGAACAGCCCGGACGCCTGCAGCTGAATCCGGTCGAATTCAAGGCCGTGCGCTATCCGGGAGGTGGCAGCCTGTTCTCCCCCTCGCTTGCACTGCCCCGTACCTTGCGCCTGCACAGTGCGCCGCTGGCGCTCGATGTACAGCCCGCCCCACCGCATCATGGCGACTGGCTGCCGGCCCGGTCAGTACGCCTTGAGCAGAACTGGGAAGGCACCACAAATGCCCGTGCAGGCGAGCCGGTTACCCGCACGATCACACTCACTGCAGAAGGGCTGCCCGCGAATCGCCTGCCCGAACTGCTGCGCGAGACTCCGACCGGGGTACGCGCCTATCCCGACAAGCCGGTACTGGACGATCAGGAAGGGGCGGATGGCATTACCGGAGTTCGTCGTGAACAGGTCACCTACATCCCGGAACATGGAGGCGAGATCCATTTCCCGGAGGTCAAGATCTACTGGTGGAACACGAAAACCGGGCGTGAAGAGGTAGCGAGCGTGCCCGGCCTGACACTGAAGGTCACTGGTGCACCTGCACCCGCCACCCGGCCCGCAGCCGCCGCCACTCAGGCCCCTGCGTCAACCCCAGCCGCAGAAAGAGGAACCGATTCGGCACCGGCGCTCGCAGCTGTGCCGGATATCAAGGCAAAAGGGCCATGGCCCTGGATCTCCGCTGCCCTGGCCACGGGCTGGCTGCTGACCCTGCTTGCCTGGCTGCGAAGCAGGAAACGCACGGGTGGCAAGGCCGAACCCGCCTCGCCCCCATCCGGGGTACCGGATTCATCCGAAGTGAAAAGGGCCTGTCGGGACCGCGACTGGCGACGCCTGCGCAATGCCCTGATGGCCTGGGGGCGCAGCCGCTGGCCGCAGGATCCACCGCACGACCTCTACACGCTGGGCGCCCGGTGCGGGGCACCGCTGGCCTCGGTACTGGAAGAGATCAATCGTCTCGAAGCAACGGGAGAGGATCGGGAATGGCCCTGCAAGGCCCTGCTCGAGGCATTCAGGGCCTGCAAGAAACAGAATGCTCAGGGCAACGGAGGAACAGGCCTGCCACCCCTCTACCCCGCCAGCGGAGCGGAAGGTGAAGGCCGGTCCTGATCAGCCCTGCTGATTGAACACGAGGAACTTCTCCACCCCACGCAGCCTGCGGACCGGCTTGCGCGGGCGGCCTTCCACCAGGGTCACGATCTTGCGCACATAGTGTCGTGTCTCTCCGGGCACCGCAGGCTCCATCTCGTCCCACAGCGGAGTGTGCGCCAACTGCTGCTCCAGCCGGCGGAAGATGCGCCGAATACGTACATAGCCGGCGTTGTAGCTGGCAAAGGCGAGCAGCAGGCGGTCCCGGTCCGGCAACGGTTCCCGCCATTTGCGGTACAGCAGGCGGTCATAGAAGATGCCGGCGGCAATGTTCCATTCCGGGTCGCGTATCTGCTTGAAATGGGGATTGCGGGCGCGGATCTCCTCATACGTGGCCGGCAGTATCTGCATCAGGCCAATGGCACCTGCATGGCTGCTGATGCGCGGCTTGAGGTTGGATTCGGCAATTGCCTGGGCCTTGAACCAGCGCCAGTCGAAGGCCGGCCCGAAATAGCGTTTCGTGTACTTGCGAAAGAAACGGTCATATTCCGTGGTCCAGGCCGGGTCATCCACCGGCCGCAGCCCAGGCTCGGCCCACAGGGGCAGCCAATACAGGGCCAGTAACAGGCAGGCGAGCAGGCGCATGGAATGCCGGGCCATACGGCTCAGTTGAGCCCCAGGCCAATGACCAGCCCCATGGCCGTGCCGATACCGATGAAGATGCCGCACAGCATCAGGCCAACGGCGATATTGCCCTTGCCAAGCTCATCACTGATGTTGAAACAGACGATGTGATTGAAGATCTTGCACCCTGTCCACATGAAGAACAGGGTCAGGGCGCCCCCCATGAAGGCGTACAGGAAATTGAGCAGGATAGGGTCGATATGGTCGGACATGACGTGCACTCCTCCGCGCCGGGGTCATCCGCATGAACCCTGTGCATGACCCGTGGTCTATATTGTTGTGGTGTCCGTCGATTATTCCATGCCGGACCGTCAGTCTGTCAACCTGAGGAGCCTGTCATGTGCAGCACACCGGGTAACGGAGCAGGAAACCGCCTGCAGGCGCGCCGCGGCGTCAGCACCATACTTGACCCGGGCCAGATGCGGGCCCTGGCCGAGGCCTCCGAACGCGTCGCCGAACGCAGTGCACGCCGCCAGCAGCGGCTGGAGATACGC
>RFHG01000153.1 GCA_003696465.1 Gammaproteobacteria bacterium
CCTCCTCGGGCTTCGATCTCATCGGCCGGACCTGGTTCCTGCGCGGCACCGTGCGGTTCTAGGAAGCCGCGGGTCCACGGCGGAACCCGAAGCGGAAGGTGGAGGGGCGTCGGGGATCACCCGGCGCCCCTTTTTCCGTGTGTCCATTTCGGGTGCCCACAATATCGGTTTGCCTCATTTCAGGTGACGCGCTATGAGCTCCGGTCAGGGTGAGCGTGCCGCAGTCAAGAGGGATGGAGAGGTGATCATGGCCAGGTGCGGGGCTGCGAAGCGGGCATTCTTGTCGATGGGGATGGCAGCGGCGCTCGCCATTGTCCAGGCGGTGCCGGCTGCTGCCCAGGAGCAGCCCACGGCGGGCGAGGTGTTTTCCGAATTCCTTGCCTGCGAGGCGGTGCCGGACCCGACCGAGCAGCTCATCTGCTTCCGCGCGGCGCTCAAGAAATACAAGCTGCGCTTCGGGGTGCTCTCGGGCCGGGTGGAGGATGCCGCGCGGGACAATCCGGCGGCCCTTCTTCCATCGTCGCGGCCGCGTCACAAGGCCGCCCGGAAAGGGGGCCTGCTGCCGACAGGTCCGGCCCCGGCGATGGCAGCCGACCTGCCCCCCCGACCGCCTGCCGATTCCCCCAAGGCCGAGCGCGAATATCGCCAGGCGCTCGCGGAGGCCACCCCCAGGCGGGTTGAAGGGGTGATTGTCGAAGCGCATCGGGATCCGCTGGGCTACTGGATCTTCACACTCGACAACGGCCAGGTGTGGAAGGAAGCCTCCAAAAGCCGCCTGCGGGACAGCAGTCGGTTCACGAACCGGCGGGCCGTCATCAAGAGGGGCCTGTTGGGAAGCTGGCGGATCAAGATCGAGGGAATGGGGGCCAGTGGGCGCGTCACACGCATCCGCTGACGGCCGGCCGGAGCAGGAGCAGACTCGTAAAAAACGGTACCCGTTTCTGCAAGGCTGCTTCCAGCCATCACCGGTCATTCCACCGGTGTCTGCCGGTCAGGAAGCGGTGCCTGTTCTGGCGGCCGCCCCCCTCCCCTGCCATGGCGGGCGGAGGGGATGATCTGGTTGGAAGGTCGGTGCTTCTTCCCGACAGGGTGTGGCAGAATTGCCACAGCAGGCGAAAAAATGGCGTATGCCGTGCGCGCATGCTTGCCGACATCTTTACAAATTTGACCACGGTGTGATGGAATCTTTTCCGGCTTGGCCGGAATGATGCCGGCCCATGCCGTTTTGCTTGCTGTGCAGCGTGAGCAAAGAGGGGATTCCCCACGCTCGCCCGCAGACCGGAAGCGAACTGGCACGGCAGCTGTCCGAAAAGAAACCCAAGGGAGGGACCGATGATGCAGGACATCTTGAAGGCAGGCAAGATCCAGGCGCTGGTGGCGACCTCGGCAGCGGCGATGTTGATTGCAACGGCCTCCTCAGAGGCACAGGCTGCGGAGGATGCCGCAATTCCGGAACTGCAGGCGGCACCGCAGGCCCAGACCGAATCCCAGCCGCAGGCCCAAACGAGCGAGGAAAAGAAGAAGGCCGAGGAAGAAGAAGAGATCGAGCAGATCGTGGTGACGGGTTCGCGTATCCGCCGCAGCGAGCTCGAGTCGCCCGCGCCGCTGACCATCATTGATGATGAAGCGGTCAAGCTGTCGGGTGAAAACAACCTTGCGGACTTTCTGAGCGAGCTGCCGGCTCTGTCCGGCTCGCTGACGCCGGACCAGCAGACGGGTGCTTCCCTGGGTCTTGCGGGCCTCAACCTGCTCAACCTGCGCAATCTGGGCTCCGTGCG
>RFHG01000016.1 GCA_003696465.1 Gammaproteobacteria bacterium
GGGCAGCCCGTGCTGGCAGGGTTGTTGGCCGGCAGGATGCTGCACGTGCCGGACACGTCATAGCCGTCGTTGCAGTCCGGATCGAGCCGGACGTCGAACACCGGCGTGGCCAGATCGGCATCCTGCACGAGACAGGGATGCAGCGGCTGCGGCTCCGTGATTTGCGGAAACGCGGCATACTGGTTACACGTCCATGCGATGTCGGTCGGGAAAGTGATGCCGCCATTGCCTTCGATCCAGACGTGTACACTGCACGGCTCCGACTCCAGGCCATTGGCGTCGACGGCAACCCAGGTGTACACCGTATGGATGGCGCTGCACGCATCGCCCGAAGTGTGCTGATCTACCAGCACCAGCTCGGGCTGGGCCGTGCAGTTGTCGGCAGCCGACGGCAGGCCGGGATCGACGTTGCCCTCGGCGCAGGAGGCCGTCACATCGGGCGGGCAGGTGATCACCGGTGGCAGCTTGTCTTCGAGCTTGACGCTGCTCCAGCACGAGTTGTCGGTACATTCATCCGTCACGGTGATGATGAACGTCTGACCGATATCATCGCAGAACAACATGTTGCCAGGGATGATGTTGCCCTGCGCATCCTTGATCGTGATGTGAAAGCCTTCATAGGTGTTGTAGTTGCCCTGCAGGAAAAGATCGGGCGTGAGCGTGGCCTTGCCGTTGGCATCGAGCGACACCTGCACCATGTCCACGCACACCAGCTCGGTATCCTTGATGAGTACGGCCAGCGTGTCGGACGCCATGCAGCCGTTGGCATCGGTTTCCTTGACGACGAGCAGGTGCGGCCCCGAATTGGGGAGGTCATCCCACTGTACGGTCACCATGTTGGCCGTCTGGCTGATGATGGCACCCCCCGACAGCAGGGTCCACTGGTAGGTGCTGCCGGCGTGGAAGGGCGTTTGATACACGGACACTTCCTCGGGACACACCACCGTGTCGCCACTGACTTCGGGTTCCGGCAACGGCAAAACGGTGAAGGTAGCCGGGGTGCGATCGCTCTCACACGGATCGCAGAAACAGGAAGCGTAGAAGGTATGGGTGCCGGGTACGGCCGGATCGACCAGCCCTGCGGCCACGGGGTCGAAAGGCGAGCCCGTGGCGACGAGCGCGCCGCCCGCGGCGGCATCGTACCACCGCACCTCGGGCGTGCCGTTGGGACAGGGGTCATTGCAGATGGCCACCAGTCCTTCGCCCTGGGGCACCTGTTCGTATTGGCAAACCTGATAGGGCTGCGTAGCCGGCGGGTTCAGTGGCGGTGCCGGCTGCACCGTCACCATGGCCGTGTCGGCAGCATGGCAGACACCCATGGCGCCAGCACCCTGCAGGCGCGCAATGACCGTATAGTCGCCCGGCATCAGGTTGGTGAAGGTGGCATTGGCCGACCAGGTCGTGCCACCATCGATCGAATATTCGAGCGGGCCCGTGCCCGTGGCGTCCACGCTGATGCTGCCATCGTTGGCATCGGGACAGCTCTCGTCGGTCACCTGGATGGCGACGATCTCCACGTTGCTCGTGAAGCCAAAATCGTAGGAATGGTCGGCGCCGCCCAGCTCGGGCGTCAGCACCGTCACGAAGGGATAGCCTGCCGCACAGGGCGGCCCTGCCACCCCGCCGATGGTGCCATCCGAGTCGTTGTGATCCGGCTCGGGGCCCATGCCCACGTTGGCAGGGGCCGGCGTCATGCCCATCAGCGTGCCGTTGCCGGTGTCGAACTGGCCAATGCCTACGACCACATGGTAGGTGGCATCGGGTTGCAGGATGGTATCGGTCGTGTAGGGCGAGGCCTTGACGACGGCATCATTGAACAGATATTGCCCGTTGGCATCGGTCACGACGGTGGCCACCGAGTCGCAATTGGCATTGAAGAGCGTGACGCGCACGCCGGGCAGCGGATCTTCGCAGGGATCCTGGATGCCGTCGTTGTTGCAGTCGGCCCACAGGTAGTTGCCAATTTCCACGGGTGCAATGTCGCACATCAGGTCCAGGTCGCCCAGACCATTGGCCTTTCCCGGGAAGGAAACGCCGATAGCCTCGAACACCTGATAGGACCGATCGCGACTGCCATCGTCGTTGGAGAACCACACGACGCCACCTGTATTGACCGCATCGCCCGGATCGAACACCGACGAAACGACCTGGCCACTTCCGGGCAAGTAAGCCAATGCCCCGAGGGTAATCTCATTGTGGATAATTCCCGGGTTGGTGGACGGATCCGGGTTGGGCATGGTGGGCTGATAGTTGTAATAGTCCGACCAGTAGTACTCGCTGCCATTGGGGCCCTGCGGATGCCCCATGCCGGTGGGCGTGACACAACCGCCGCTCCCTTCCAGCACCAGGGAGCCGCCGATGTTGCACGCGCGCATCAGGTCGCCACCTGAGAAGGTGATGTAAAGCGCATTGTCGCTGTAATCGGGCGAATAATTCAGATGGCCGCCCTGCATGGACGTGCGGTCCATGAAGCCCAGGATGAGGCTGCCATCGAAGTCGAATTCGATGTCGGAAAGGATGGGCTGGGGATAGGCAAAGGCACCCCCGTTGATCACCTTGGTATGATCGCTGGTCCAGGGGAACCACCGATCGATCGTCGGTAGCATGAAAAACACCGGCCCCCGCTGGAAATCGAGCGGGAAGTCGAAGTAGGGGGTGAAGTTCGTGCCATCGTATTCGTACACCCATGCATGCAGATCGGCGGGGTCTTGCGAGGTCTCGGCCGTGCACACCACCCCGACGTAAAGCTTGCCCCGGTGATATTTCAGAGCCCAGGGCACGTAGTCGCCATCGGAGCAGCCCGGGTCGGGAATGGGGGTACTGGTGATGTCTGCGGCACCAGGGAGGATGCCGTTGTCGACGTAATTGCTCAAATCGATTTCGATGAGTGAACGCGAGAAGAGGTTGACGGCATAGAGCGTGCGGCCGTCCGAGCTCAGGTCCACGTCACCGATCGACATTTTGCCGACGAGCGTAAAAGCCAGCGAGTCGTGGGAGGGCTGATCCCGGTTGGCGGGCAGCACATCCATGCCCGTGCGCGGATCGGTGCCCGTATCGAAGCCCAGGGCATCCAGATCGATGATTCCCTGCGGCACGATGGTCGGATTGTCGATGTCCGGCACGTGCAGGGCGTAAATGGCCCCCGTGCCGCCCGGGCCAAAGCCCGAGTGCCGGCGCAGCACGGCCGAAGTGAAGATGGTCTGCGTCTGACGCTGGTAGGCGATGCCCCACAGGGCTCCCACCTCCTTGGCATCGGCCAGTTCGATGTTTTGCCCCTGGCCGGAGGCGCTGTAGTGCACCGCCACCAGGGCAGTGGTGTCGCCTGCCGTGCCGCCAGCGAGCGGGTCGCCGTTGATGTAGCAGGGCATGACGAGCAGGGGGTCAGCCTGGTGGTAGGCGTTGGGGTCGGCCACGCCCACGTTGATGTCGCAGGCCGGCGCCGTCACGTGCTCGACGTGGGTCTTGCTGTCGGGCCCCACCGGACCAAACGACAGGAAGTCGAGCGCTGCAGGTATCACGTATTCCACGCGATACTCGGCGCCATCGGTCAGGCCCCCAATGCTCCAGCTGCCATCGGCAGCCGTGACCGTATTGCCGGCGGGGACGCTGGCTCCCGAAGCATCGCAGGCCCAAACGTAGACCTCGATGCCGGCCACACCGCCCGCCACCTGGTCGTCGGCACCATTGAAGTTGAAGTCCTGGAACACGCGGCCCGACAAGGTGCCCGCCACAGGCGTGCAGGTAGCCACCACGGGCAAGGGTGCAGTGGCCGGGCGCGCCGTCGACTGCAGATGGTCTGCCCCAGGGCAAACCGGCCCATCGGACCAATGGATCGAGCTGGCAGTGAGGGTGTACAGGCAGGCAGCAAGCACATATGCGCATGCGCTGCCGAATGCACGTCGGAGGGTAAGTGTCTTCATAAGGTTTTCCCGATTAGTATGTTTCAATAAATGATTCCTTCAGGCGGAAACAGGAGGAATCTGATCGGGAAACAGGAGGCGCACAAAACGGAAAAGGGGTGAAAAAGAGGCAAACTCGTGCGCCATGCAAGAAGCAAGCAAACGAACATCCAATTGTTTTATATAAAAAATCGTTCCATACCCCTTCACACATGGCACCCCTGCGAATCGAATCGCTACATATTTTTTTTCGCAATTTGAAAAACGTTCAAAATCAATAACCCCTAATCGCGCGCCTTACGGAGTTTTTCCATCCCCGTTCACGTGCCCGCTTAAGAAGCCGATGGTTGATGGAGGAATGGCGGGGAAGAGACGGAGTGACAGGGAGCCGTCGTGGGGAGTGAAGCGTGAGGGATTGCGCCTTTCGGCAAGTGCCCTTTGCAGTCGCCGGCTTTTACCGTGCCCTGGTACTGCCTTTCCAAACCGCAGCATTCCGACGCAGTGGCTCGCGCAAGGCGGCACGCGCACCCCTCGATCCACGGGGGGATCCGATCCTTGTATGTTGCAGCCGCGCACAATTCTCGAATTTTGCCAAGTGCGCAATCTCAACATCGAGGCCAGGATGGGCCGAGTCTCAACAGGCGGCCGCAGAGCCTGCCCCGGCCTGCGGGGCCGCTATCAACACCGAGCGGCCTGTCCCGACCCATCGCATTCGCATCAAGCTAAGCGAGCTCATGATGTACTACCTAATTCGAAGTAAAGGTTTTCCATGTAGTTCTTTCGGTCTCGTCGTCGGTCATACAA
>RFHG01000154.1 GCA_003696465.1 Gammaproteobacteria bacterium
GCCCAGGGCAGAGCCCAGGGCAGAGCCCAGGGCAGAGCCCAGGGCAGAGCCCAGGGCAGAGCCCAAGGCAGAGCCCAAGGCAGAGCCCAAGGCAGAGCCCAAGGCAGAGCCCAAGGCAGAGCCCAAGGCAGAGCCCAAGGCTGCCACCGGGACTTCCTCTCGGAAAAAGGTGGCGGGGGCGGGATCTGCCCGCAAGAAGTCCGCTGCGCGCAAGAAGACCGGCAGCGCCGGCAAGAGCGAGGCCTCCAGGCCAACCGAGGCCGCGAAGGCGGTTGCCAGTGCGCCGGTCATCAAGAAAAAGGCCACGCCGAAGGCAGGGAAGAAGCGCCGTGGCATTCGCCTCAAGGATGACCTGGCATGAACCCATGAACCCGAATTTCGGAGGGCGAAAGATGAAGACGGCAAGGACAGGCATGCTGCTGGCAGTGATGTTCGGATGCTGGGCAGGTAGCGTTTTGGCCGAGACGGCACAGTTGCTGCCGCCCCCGGCCGGTCCGTATCACTCCATGCTGGACATGAGTGTGCCTGCCGCGCCCCCTGAGCCACCGCGGGCACCTGCCTGGGCGGCACCACCGCCCCCTGATGCCGCAGGGTTCCCGCCGCTGGGTTATGACCCGGAGGCATCAATGCCGCCTGAGCCGCCGGCACCCCCGGCGCCTGGCACCGAGCCGGGTGTGTCTGCAGCCGGTCGTGCCGCGACAGACCTGCCGGCGCCACCCGAGCCTCCGCAGCCGCCTATCTTTCAGGAGCCGCCCCGCATGCCCGAGCCCCCGGCGTGGGTGAACGACTGGCCCCATGTCGGCGAGGGCATGGAGCCGCCGCGCTTCCCCGAACCACCGGCCTGGCCCGGCGAGGACCGCGCGCCCGATGCCGCTGCCACGGAATCCGCCGACGCGGGTGAGCAGCCTTCCCTGCGGATGCCGCCGGAGCCGCCCCAACCTCCGGCGTGGACCCGCCGGAACCTGCCCGCACCACCGGCCCCGCCGATGCCGCCGGCCTGGGTCAGACAGCAGGCAGCGGAACCGGCCCCGCCCCCGTCCCCGTGGGCCGCGCAGCGCGGACCCGCAACACTTCCGCCTCCTGCATGGGAGGGTAGGGCCTATCCGCCCCCGCCCCGGCGGGACGTGCGGCCGCTGCCGCCGCCACCGTCATGGGATGGGCGCGGATACCCTTATCGGCGCCCGGCCTACCCGGCGCCCCGTGCATGGCCTGATCGTCCCGGGCCCTATTACTCACCCGGATGGCGATGAACGCCAGGAGTCTTCAAGTGCAGAGAATGAACAAGGCAAGCAGGTGTACCGTGCTCGGCCTGGGCATGGCGATGATCGTGCTGGGCTGGGGAATGCAATCGGCCCGGGCTGACGAGACCCGCTGGCCCGACCCCGAGGACCTGCACGAAATCAAGCAGGAGACCGGCGATAATCCCTGGCTGGAGGGCGAGCACCCGCCAACACCGGAAAACCGGACCAACCAGTGGCAGGACAAGGGCGATACAGCCAGCAACAGCCGCTTCCCCGATCCGGACTATTCGCCCTACCAGCGTCCGTCACGGCGTGGCCATCCGTCTTCGGGCGAATACCTGACCACGCCGTATTCCGCGCCCGCCTATCCGTATCCGCGCCCCGGTTACGGAGTGGGCGGGTATCCGCCGGGATATGGCTATGTGCCGCCGTACGGGGTTCCTCGCGTGCCGCCACCCTACTGGGACGATGACGGAACCGATTTCCCCTTTTTCGACGGGGGGCCATGGGACTTTGACGGTTTTCCCTTTTCCCCGTTCCGCTGGTAAGTCGGGCGAAATGGCAAGGACTGCGGATGTGCGCTGCCCCCTGCACATCCGGAGTTTTTCTGCGGGGGCAACTGGAGAGTAACGATGAAAAAACCGATGAAAGTACTGGCAGTGGCACTCGCCATGGGTGCATTCACCCTGCCCCTGCAATCCGCCCAGGCCTGGTGGGGCCCGTGGGATGATGACGATGGCTATCGTGGCCGTCATGATGGCCGTGGTTATGGTCGTGGCTGGGGTGACATGTACAACGACATGGATACCGACGCCGACTTCAACATGAGCTTCAAGGGCCATGGCAAGGGCCGCGGTCGTGGCTGTGGTTACGGCAACAGCGACTACTACGGCGACTACTATGGCGCCCGCGGTCCGTATGGCTACGGTCCCTATGGCCCGTCTCCGGGTTACGGTTATGGTCCGGCACCCTATGGCCCGCCGCCGGCCTATGGTCCTGCTCCGCGCGGTCCCTGGGGGCCCCAGGCTCCGGCCGCTCCGCAGCAGAAGCCTGCCGGCAAGTAAGTCAACGGAATTGTATTGGCACAGGGATGTGCCATTTCGTGGCCGGGATGCTGCGGTTTAGAATGATAGGGAAGATACAGACAAGTTCAGGGGGGTTTGCATGATCACGGTGATTGGCAATCTGAAAGGAGGAACGGGCAAGAGTACCGTCACCTTCAATCTGGCCGTGTGGCTGGCAGCCAACGACAAGCCGGTGACCGTGTTCGATCTGGATCCCCAGGCCACGTTGACCGATGTGGCCGAAATCCGGGCAGAGGAGGGCTATGAACCTCCCGTCGAGGTCGAGCACGACCTTGCCCGCCTGAAAAATTCCAGAAAGAAGGAAATCCTGGTCGATGTCGGTACGGCCGACTTCGAATCGATGAAAAAGGCCCTGGCCAAGGCAGATCGGGTCGTGGTTCCGGTCCCTCCGAGCCAGGCCGATATCTGGTCCACCCAGCGATTCATCAGGATCATCAGGGAGGTCAATGAGGGGAGGAAGAAGAAGCCCGAGATCTATGGCTTCATCAACCGTGCGGATACGCACATTCATGTACGCGAGACCGACGAGGCCGAAGAGGCGCTGCTGCATCTGCCGGGCATCAAGCTGATCGATGTTCGGCTCTACCAGCGCACCGTCTATCGCCGCTCCTTCAGTGAAGGACTTGCGGTGTTCGAGCTGGAGCCGCGATCCAAGGCATCCGGCGAGGTGAACAAGCTGGCCTCGATCCTGTTCTCGTCGCTGTTCATCCTCGAAGGATCCGAATGAAAGGAGTGACCGATTCATGACCATCTTGCGTTGGCTTTTGAGCCATCTTGTGCTGCTGATTGTAGTGGCGACTCTGGTATTTGCCTGGCTACGCTGGGACGACCTGCAGGGCTGGGTGCCCGAGCCGGTGAACCGTGTGGTTATGCAGTTGCGCGAGGAGCTGGGCGGTGGCGGCCACGAATCCGGGACGCCCGCGGTTGCTGAGAAAGAGGAATCCGGCCCGGTCAGCGAACGCCTGCCGGCGATGGCCGGCGCTGTGGTCGTGACGCCTGCCCCCGAGTCTGCCTCAGGCGCCATGGCAGAGGAAACGACCGTTGCCGCGGGATCCGCCCGCGACAAACGATTCCCTCCGACCACGGAAAGTGCGGGCGCTGCCGAGGCGCCTGCAGCGGTTGCCGAAAACGGGGCAGGTGAGGCCCCGACGCAGGAGCCGGGTGTGGTCGCTTCCGCTGATACTGCAGGTGTGGAGCAGTCCGTGTCGTCTGCCGCAGAGGCAACGGCCGAAGACGTGCAGGCGGCGGCAGGGCATGCTGCAACAGAGAAGGCAGGTCAGGAAGCCGAAGCCGGTGCAGTTTCGCATGCCGCTGCCCCTGTTGTGGCGAGTGCCGAGTCCCGGGATTCCTCGGTCCCGCCCGCCGAAGTGCCCGTATCCCTGCAGCAGGATGTCGCGCCATCGGAGGCACCGGCGACGGAAGCGAAGTCTTCGGATGGTGCCCGCTTCGAAGCCCTGCTGGCCCGGGCCCGAGAGGCCTTCTGGCGTCGTGATCTGCAGGCATCGGTGGCCGCCTATCGCGAGCTGACGCGTATGGCCCCCGAAAATCCCGATGTATGGGGCGAACTTGGCAATGTGTTGTTTGCCGCCAATGAAATGCCGCAGGCAGCCGAGGCCTATGCCCATGCGGCGGAACTGTTGCTGGCCACGGGGCGTCCCGAAGATGTCCCGCCGCTTTTGCCGATCATTCAACGTTTCAGCCCCGAAAAGGCCCGGGCATTGCAGCAGAAGCTGCATACCCCCATGCCGCGCGGCTGACCTCAGGAGGAATACGACATGAATGCCATTCGCAATCTGCTTGCCCTGATCGGCCTTTTGGCCATTGTAGCGCTGGTCTGGGCGGTCAAGACCTGGGAGCCCGTGGTGCAGGAATTCCGTCCCATGTGGACCCACTACCAGTCCCTGAGCGGCGAGGAGAAGGCGCGCATTCGCGGCATTGTTGCCGAGCTGGACAAGGCCATCCAGGAGAAGGCCTTCGATGAGGGGGCCTTTGCCACCTATCTCGATCTGGCGGAAAACCTGCTCAAGACCCGCAATGCGGCCGAGGCCACGGTATGGAAGGTGCCGGTCGAGGAAGGGCTGAGTGCGGAGGATGTCGATCAGACGATGAAATTCGTCGCCAACGAACACAACATCAAGAATGTGGGCGAACTGCCGCTGTACAAGGAGGTGCAGGCCATGACAGGCAAGCCCTATCGCATCGTCAAGATCTACATGTTCTGCAATGCGCTCACGGCCTCGCACATGCTCGAATACAGCGATGCCTTTTCGGCCTACCTGCCTTGCCGTGTGGCCATGGTTCAGGACAAGCAGGGCAAGCTGTGGCTGTACTCGCTGAACATGGACATGATGATCCATGGCGGCAAGCCGCTGCCCCCGACCCTCAAGGAAGAAGCGCTGGGCGTGAAGAAGATCATTCTCGACATCATGAAGCGTGGCGCCGAGGGCGATTTCTGACATGAATCCGCACAAGCACGACGATTTGCCCGAGGCCCTCCAGGCCGAGCTCTACGAGGAGGAGGCGCAGACCCGGCGACTGCAGCTGGTGGTCTATCCCTCGCTGATTGCCTTTATCGTCCTTGCGAGCTACGGCTTTTATCTCATCTACAGCCTGACAAGAGATGTGCATCAGCTGGCGCAGAATGTGGCCACGCTCACTCAGAGCGTGGACCGCAACATGACGCGCCTTTCGGCCGATGTGGGGACCATGAATGCCGGTGTCATCCGCATGACCGAGGCCGTGGTCAACATGCAGCGCGACATGTGGAGCCTGAACCAGAACGTCTCCACACCGCTCAGTGTGGTCAATCGCATGATTCCGTTCAGCAACAACAGCAGCGGGCGTTATCCCGGGTCTCCCGGACCGATGCCCTACATGCCCCCGGTCATGCCGGGCATGGGCAGCCAGTAGCGGTTGCATGATCCCTGCCACAACACCCGATTGAGGTAACGCGCATGTTTGCACGACCCAGCCCCGCAATCCGACAGCGACTCGACAGCCTGAGAGAGCACCTGCGTCAGGAGAATCCGATCCTGGTCGATGTGGTGGAGCGTTACCGTGAGCTCGACCGGGTGGGTTATCGGCTTGGCCTTCTGTCACCGGATGAATCGTATGCCACCAGTATCTCCTGGTGGCCGCTGATTTCCATTCTCGGCACCTTTTCGGCCGGCAAGTCCACCTTCATCAATGACTATACCGGTTTCCGTCTGCAGGAGACCGGCAATCAGGCCGTGGACGACAAGTTCACGGTCATCTGCTATAGCCAGGAGGACGAGGTGCGCGTATTGCCGGGGCTGGCGCTCGATGCCGATCCCCGTTTCCCCTTCTATCAGATCAGCGAGGAAATCGAGAAGGTGGCGGAAGGGGAAGGCAGCCGTATCGATTCCTACCTGCAGCTCAAGACCTGTCCCTCGGAGCAGCTCAAGGGCAAGATCCTGATCGACTCGCCCGGGTTCGATGCCGATGCGCAACGTACGGCCACGCTGCGCATCACCGACCACATCATCGACCTGTCCGATCTGGTGCTGGTATTCTTCGATGCGCGCCATCCCGAACCGGGTGCCATGCAGGACACGCTCGAGCACCTGGTGAGCGGCACCATCCGGCGCAACGATGCGGCCAAGTTCCTGTTTATTCTCAATCAGATTGATACCACCGCAGGCGAGGACAATCTGGAGGAAGTGGTGGCGGCATGGCAGCGCGCCATTGTCCAGCACGGCCTCTCCACCGGGCGCTTCTACACCATTTACAGTCCGAGTGCAGCGGTCGAGATCCGCGATGAGGCCGTGGCAGAACGCATTCGCAACAAGCGCGATCATGACATGGCCGAGATTACAGAGCGCATGTCGGAGGTGAGCGTAGAGCGCCTGTATCGCATCATCGGTGCGCTGGAGAACATCGCCAACGAGATCGAGCGCACCGCGGTTCCGATGATCAAGACCGCACAGGATCGCTGGATGAAACAGACTCTGCTGTGGGATGCCGTGATCTATCTGCTCCTGGCAGCCGGGGCCGGGTGGTTCGGCTACACTCGGGGATGGTTCTCCTCGCTCGACGTGGCTGTACTGGAACAGCGTCCCATGTTGGCGGGCCTGACTGCCGTCGGCATACTGGCCCTGCTGGTACTGATCCATTTCGGCGTGCGTGGTTGGGTGGCCAGGCGCATTGCCCGCAATTTGCCCACCCGCGAATCCTTCGGCAATGTGGCACAAGCCTTTCTGCGCAATACGCGCTGGCGGCACAGCATCTTCCGTCCGCGTCCGGTTGGCTGGCACCTGTTCAGCCGGCGCCTGATCGAGCGCATACGTGCCTCGGCGGACGATTACATTCAGCGGCTCAATGACCGCTTTGCCAATCCGTCCGGGCACGAAAAGGTGCAGGAAGAATCCGCCGAAACATGAGGTGGTGCCGGCACCCGGGAAGGAGCGGGCCATGACCGGAGAATATACGAGAGGGAATCGACTGTTTTCGCTGGTCAGCAAGCGTCTGGCAGTCTTCGTGCATGACCTGCTGTGGATTCCGTTGGCCCTTTTCCTCGCCTTCCTGATCCGTTTCGGATTCGAGGGCATGCAGGGTGGATGGATGCAGGCCTTCTGGTCACTGCTGCTGCTGGCCCTGCCTGTGCAGGCCCTGGTCAACTGGCGTTTCGGCCTTTATCGGGGGATCTGGCGTTTTGCCTCGCTCCGTGATCTTGCCCGGATCACCAAGTCCCTGCTGCTGGGTGTTGCAGTCACCTTCCTTCTGCATTTTCTTTTCTTTCGCCTGGAAGGTGTGCCACGCACTGTGCTGGTTCTTTATCCGCTGCTGCTCGGCATGGGGCTCTCGCTGCCAAGGCTCTTCTACCGCCTGTACAAGGACCACCGGCTCATGCCGGAGCGGGGCGATGTCCGCCGCGCCCTGATCGTGGGCGCAGGCAGGGCCGGTGAGCAGCTGGTGCGCGACATGCTGCGCTCCGGAGAATATGCGCCGATCGGTTTTCTCGATGATGACTCTTTTAAACAGGGTCGAGAGATTCACGGGGTCAGTGTCATCGGCACCCTCGATGAACTTGAGCAGGTTGTTGCCAGACTGGAGCCGGACGATGTGATCATCGCCGTACCCTCAGCCGATGCCGGATTCATGCGTACGCTTTATCGCCGCTGCCGGGATCTGGGCGTGCACTGCATGACCCTGCCGCCATTGTCCGAGCTGGGTGATGAACAGGTCGGTCTCGGCGGCCTGCGTGATATCGGTCTCGAGGACCTGCTGGGCCGGGAAGAGGTAGTACTCGACGAGGCGGATATCCACGCCATGATTTCAGGCAAGCGCGTCCTTGTGACCGGAGCCGGGGGCTCGATTGGCTCCGAGCTGTGCCGGCAGATCCTCGATCATCAGCCGCAGCGTCTGACCCTGCTGGACAATGGCGAGTTTGCGCTTTATTCCATAGAGCGGGAGTTGCGTTCGGGGATGGACGATCCAGGCATGTTGCATGCCGTGCTGGCCGATGTGCGGGATCCGGCCCGCATGGCGCAGGTCTTTGACGAAGGCGCGTTCGATCTGGTCTTTCACGCAGCGGCGTACAAGCATGTTCCGCTGGTCGAGGAAAACCCGGTCGAAGGGCTGCGCACCAATGTGCTGGGCACCCGGGTGGTGGCCGACTTGTGCGCGCAGCATGACGTCGATCGATTTGTCATGGTCTCGACGGACAAGGCGGTCAATCCCACCAATGTCATGGGGGCCAGCAAGCGCCTGGCGGAAATCTACTGTCAGGCACTGAACGAGCATGCCCGTACCCGCTACATCACCACCCGCTTCGGCAATGTACTGGGTTCCACCGGATCTGTCGTGCCCCTGTTCCGCGAGCAGATACGCCAGGGCGGGCCGGTGACCGTCACCCACCCTGATGTGAAACGCTATTTCATGACCATCCCCGAGGCGGTCAGGCTGGTGTTGCAGGCCGCATCCATGGGTGAAGGTGGAGAAATCTTCGTGCTCGACATGGGAGAGCCGGTTCGGATTGTGGATCTGGCACGGCAGATGATCGAACTCTCCGGCCTGGAGCCGGAGAAGGACATCGCCATTGAATACATTGGGCTGCGTCCGGGCGAAAAGCTGTTCGAGGAGCTTTTCCATGACAACGAACAGCTGATGGGAACCCGGCATGCAAAGATTCTTCTGGCCCGCGCGCGCCGTTACGAACTGCGTGATGTGCAGGATCTGCTGACCGAGTTGAGCGGGCTGTGCGGGCGCTTTGATCCTGATACCATGTATGCATTGCTGCAACGCCTGGTTCCGGAGTACCAGCCGGATCGTCGGGCAGCCGCTCCCAATACCGAAACGCAGGACCGCCTGCATTGAGCGGGACTGTACAAGGCATCCGCACAGGGAACACACACCGATGCTCGTACCCGTTATTCTATCCGGTGGATCCGGAACACGTCTGTGGCCACTTTCACGGCGTCATTTTCCCAAGCAGTTCCTGCCCCTGACCGGAAACCACAGCCTGCTGCAGCAGACCCTGCTGAGGCTGGGTGACCTCCCCGCACAGTCCCCGGTTGTCATAGCCAATGACGACCACCGTTTTCTGGCAGCGGAACAGTTGCGTGCCCTCGGCCGCGAGGATGCGCGCATCTTCCTTGAGCCCACAGGCCGCAATACGGCACCGGCCGCTACGGTAGCCGCACTTGCTGCGGCCGAGGCAGGACAGGCAGACGCGCTGCTTCTGGTCATGCCGGCCGACCATGTGGTGCAGGATGAGGTGGCCTTCCGGCATGCCGTCAATCGTGGCATCCCGGCAGCGAAAGCAGGCTGGCTTGTCACTTTCGGCGTGGTCCCCGACCAGGCGCATACCGGATATGGGTATATTCGGACCGGGCAGGCCCATGCGGATGGAAGCCTTGAGGTCGAGCGTTTCGTGGAAAAGCCTGATGAAGCCACTGCGCGCGGCTTTCTCGATGAAGGCGGATATCTGTGGAATGCCGGCATCTTCCTCTTTCGTGCCGATGCCTGGCTCGAGGAAATCGGGAAATTCCAGCCACAGGTACTCGAGGCGATGCGCGCCAGCCTTGCCCGGGCCCGGCATGATCTGGATTTCGTCCGGCTCGATGAGGCAGCCTTTGCACAGAGTCCGGATATCTCCATAGACTATGCCGTCATGGAGCGCACGGACCGGGCCCGCGTCGTGCCCTTGGATGCCGGATGGAGCGACATAGGTTCCTGGGATGCGCTCAAGGCCGTTGGAGACCCGGACGAACAGGGCAATGTGGTGCAGGGGGATGCCCTGCTCGAGGATACCCGCAACACCCTGGTTCATGCCCACGGGCGTCTGGTCGGCACGCTGGGGGTGGAAGACCTGGTGATCGTCGAGACGGCCGATGCCGTGCTGGTGGCGCACCGGAGCCATGCCCAGGATGTGCGCCGCCTGGTGGATCGTCTGGATGCAGCGGGCCGCAGTGAACATCTCGAACATCGCTGTGTCCCCCGTCCCTGGGGAACCTACGAGACCATCGATGTCGGCGAGCGCTTCCAGGTCAAGCGCATTACCGTAAAGCCTGGCGCAGCCCTGTCCCTGCAAATGCATCATCATCGTGCAGAGCACTGGGTCGTGGTCCGGGGTACGGCAAGAGTCACGCGTGGCGAGGATTCCTTTCTCGTCAGCGAGAATGAATCGACCTACATTCCAATCGGTGTCCGTCATCGACTGGAAAATCCCGGCAAGCTGCCGCTCGAGCTGATCGAGGTGCAGTCCGGCGCCTATCTTGGGGAAGACGATATCATCCGTTTCTAAGACCAGTACGGGCGGAATGAAGATGCCCCGGAAAGCCACAGTGAGGAAACAGAATCATGACACAACTGGCTGCCTTCAAGGCCTATGATATTCGTGGCCGCATTCCCGACGAAATCAATGTCGACCTCGCGCGCCGCATCGGTCGTGCCTATGTACAGATCTTCGGTGCGCGCAAGGTGGTGGTCGGCCACGACATACGCCTGACCAGCCCCGAGCTGGCCCTTGCCCTGTCGGAAGGTCTGATGGAGGGCGGGGCGGATGTCTTCGATATCGGGGAATGCGGTACCGAGCTCGTGTACTTTGCCACCGCGCAATACAACATGGATGGCGGCATCATGGTCACGGCCAGTCATAACCCCATTGATTACAACGGGTTCAAGCTGGTACGCGAAGGCAGCCGCCCCATCAGTGCAGACAGCGGCCTGCAGGAGATCCGCGCGCTGGTGGAGTCGGGCGAGTTCGTGCCGTCGGAACGTACCGGCAGCCTGGACATGCTGGATGCCTGGCCGGACTACATTGAACACCTCATGGGGTATATCGAGGCCGACCAACTGAAGCCGCTGAAGATTGTCAGCAATCCCGGCAATGGGGGTGCCGGTGCGGTGGTGGACCGACTCGATCCTCGACTTCCCTGTGAGTTCGTGCGCGTTCATCACGAGCCTGACGGGCACTTTCCCAACGGCATCCCGAACCCGCTGCTACCGGAAAACCGTGGTGCCACGCGCGAGGCGGTCATCACCCATGATGCCGATCTCGGGCTGGCCTGGGACGGAGACTATGACCGCTGTTTCTTTTTCGACGAGGAGGGCGGTTTCATCGAGGGCTATTATCTCGTCGGCCTGCTGGCCGAGGCCTTTCTCGAGAAATACCCGGGTGCCACCATCATTCACGACCCCCGTCTGATCTGGAATACCATCGACATTGTCGAGCGCATGGGCGGGCGCGCGGTGCAGAGCAAGTGCGGCCATGCATTCATCAAGGAGCGCATGCGCGAGGAAGATGCGGTGTACGGCGGAGAGATGTCGGCACACCACTATTTCCGCGATTTCTTCTACTGCGACAGTGGCATGATTCCCTGGCTGCTGGTGATCGAGCTGCTTTCACGCCGGGGCAAGACCCTGGGTGAGATGGTGCGGGAACGGATGGCGGCCTTTCCGTGCAGTGGCGAAATCAACTTCCGCGTTTCGGATGTGAACGCGGCCATCGAGGATGTCCGGCGCTACTATCTCCCCGGCAATCCGGAAGTGGACGAGACAGACGGCCTGAGCATGAGCTTCGGCAACTGGCGTTTCAATCTGCGCGGTTCGAATACCGAGCCCGTGCTCAGGCTCAACGTGGAGTCGCGCGGCGATGCGGATCTGATGCGGGAGAAGACCGAAGAAGTCTCGAGCATCATCCGCCCGCATGTAGTGAACTGAATTCCGTTCACGAGGGCAGGCGGACTTCGATTCGCGTCCCTTGTGACCTGCGTGCCCGTATCTCGAGGCTGCCTCCGGCCTCGGTGGCGATCTCCGCGGCGACAGTCAGGCCGATACCCTGGCCGGGACGCCGCTCGTCGAGCCGCTGTCCCCGCTGCAAAATCTGCAGGCGGGCATGTTCCGGAATTCCCGGCCCATCGTCCTCGATGGTGATCAGGGTTTCTCCGTCACCGGTCGAGGCGGATATGACAACTTCCTGGTTCGCCCACTTGGCGGCATTGTCGAGCAGGTTCCCGAGCAGTTCCATCAGGTCATCCTCGTTGAGCTGGACCAGGGCGGTATCCGGCACCTCGTTGCGATATTCCAGGCCACGATCGGCATGGACCTGACGGATCGTGTTCAGGAGCCGGTCGGCAACGGGTTTCAGTGAGGTGCGGGGCTGCTCAAGGGCCTGGCCGGCCCGGCCGGCCCGCTGGAGCTGGTACTGGATGATCCGGTCCATCCGCTGTGCCTGCTCCCTCAGCTCCGCATCCTTGGCCTGTTCGGCATGCCCCATGATCACTGCCAGGGGGGTCTTCAGACTGTGCGCCAGATCGCCCAGCGCATTGCGCCATCTTTCCTGTTGCCGTTCCTGATGATCGAGCAGACGGTTGATGCGGCCGGTGAGGCCCTGCAGTTCGGCCGGGAAGGGGCCCTGCAGGCGGGATCTGCGGCCATCCTCTATGTCGGTGACCTGTCGGGCAGCCCGGCGCAGGGGCGCCAGGCCCAGCCACAGCGCCAGCCACAGCATCAGACTGAGGACCACGGCCATGATGCCCAGCCAAAGCAGCAGGGTGTCGCGAAAGCGTGCCACCTCTGCAGCCAGAGGCGCAGCATCCTCGGCCACGACGAAGCGCAACGGGATGGCCTGGTCCGGCAGTTCCCACTCTACTGCACGCTGCAATAGATAATGGCCTGACTGACGCTGCAATGCGCTTGATGCCGCTACAGGATCGGGCAGTCGGGCGCCGCGGGTTGAAGGCGAGGCCCAGAGCACGCGCCCCTTTTCATCAAGTATCCAGGCATAACGGCCGGATACCGGATAGCTCAGCTCCGCGATCGGCAATTGTGCCGGCATGTTCAGCCTGCCCCCGTCGTCCACCTCGGCCATGGCCATCAGCAGCAGGAGTTCGGCCTCCATGCGCTCGGCAAGGGCCTGTTCAGCGGCCTGTTCGAAGGCGCGTTGCAGGCCGAGTGCGGCCAGTACCGTAAAGGCCAGGGTGATGACCAGGGCGACCAGGGTCAGGCGCGCGGCAATGGAGTTCATGCATTCGTATCCCGCAGGCGATAGCCACGCCC
>RFHG01000155.1 GCA_003696465.1 Gammaproteobacteria bacterium
CCGGGCCAGTTGCGTTCGCGAAAGTACGGCAGCAGGAAGTACTCGACCTCGCCCCAGTCCCGGCTGACACTGAGGTTGATCATGGGCTGGCCCAGCTTGTCCTCGCCGTCGAGATCCTCGACCCCGTCGATCTGGTTGACCACATCGACCAGGTGATTGGACTCGGCCACGCCCCAGAACACCTTGCCCACGCCCGCGCGCCACTCCCAGTCTCCGCTGCGGCCATACAGGTTGAGCTCGCGGATGTCGCCGTGGGTGCGTTCGCCGCCGGCGCTATCCCAGCGATAGAAGGGCACGAAGGTGAAGGACTGCGCGCCATCGTTCCATTCGCGGTACAGCTCGGGCTCGACGGCCACCGATGCATCGTTGTGTACCTGGCCTGGCCACAGGGGCGGGGACGGATACAGGTTGAGCTGGCCGCTGACCGAACCACTCAACTGCCATTCGCCCGCAGCGGCCGAGAGGCTGGCCAGCATACCGATGACGGCGAGCAGTCGCCTCATGCCGGCAGTCTCACTTCAGGCTCTTGAGCCGGTTCTTGCGGAAGTCGCGGTCACTCAACCCGGTATGGAAGCGGTAGTTCTTCCAGATCAGCACGGTGCGCTTGCCGTTCTGGTGATTGACCATCTCCATCCGGCCCGGGCGCCACCAGTGGCCCTCGTACTGGCGGTAGTCGTGATAGGTGAGGGTCTTGAGCAGGCTGTTCTTGCGATCGTAGAACTCGACCTTCATGGGCCGGAAGTGCTGCTTGTCGATCCATACCAGCCGGCGGGTGTAGCCCGAGTACTTGTATTGCGGCTTCTGCTCCAGCACCCAGCACTCCAGCCCCTCGCTGCAGGGCGCGTCGCGCAGCCAGCGGTGGTGATACTTCTCCACCTCCTGCGAGCCCAGGTCCTCGTAGGCGAATTCGCTGCCCATGAAGGGCCCGGACTTGTTGCGCGAGTTGATGCGCTTGACGCGCTTGAGGGCGGGCAGGTAGAGCCACTGGTCATCGGGCTTTACCCCGTGCGACCAGGTCAGCATGGCCGTACCCTTCACATCCTTGGGCGCATCGAAGATGGACATGCTCTTGTCACCATCTCCCTGCACCTCGAGGATTCGCGTGCGCAACTGGCGGCGGCTCTCGCGCCCCTTGCGGTCGTAGAGAATCATCTCCATGTCGGCCTGGATGTCGCCAAAACCGGCGTCATAGGCATCGGCG
>RFHG01000156.1 GCA_003696465.1 Gammaproteobacteria bacterium
GCACGATCTGGTCGAACTGGCACTGGTGGTGGCGCGGCAGCTGATCCGCCGCGAACTCAAGACCCAGCCCGACGAGATCGTGGCCGTGCTGCGCGGGGCACTGGCGGCCCTGCCGACCGGTGCCCGCGACATTCGCGTGCACCTCAATCCCGAGGATGCCGCACTGGTGCGTGAGCTGATGCCACAGGGGCACGAGCGCCAGGCGGTGCAGTATGTCGAGGATCCCGCGATCACGCGTGGCGGCTGTCGGGTGGAAAGCGCCTTCTCGCGGGTAGACGCCACTCTGGAGACACGGCTCAACGAGGTCATTGCCCAGGTCCTGGGGGATGAGCGGGTACCGGCGGCTGCGGCCGCGGATGTGCCGGACTCCGGGGATACGGAGCCGGGCCATGAGTGAGCAGGGCCGCAGCCACATCTGGCACGAGCGCCTGCAGGCCTATATCCGCCGTGGCCGCGCACCGGTGCCACTGTACGCCGAGGGGCGGCTGGTGCGCATGGTCGGCCTGACCCTGGAAGCGGTCGGGGTGGAGATGCCGGTGGGTGGCCGATGCCTGGTGCAGTCCGGAGATCAGGCAGTGGAGGCCGAAGTGGTTGGCTTTTCCGGCGACAGCCTGTATCTGATGCCGGTGGGCGACATCGGCGGCCTGCGTCCGGGTGCTCGGGTCGTGCCCCTGCTGCACAGTTATGAAGTGGGCGTGGGCGAGGGCCTGCTCGGCCGCGTGCTCGATGGCACCGGCCAGCCCATCGACGGCATGGGGCCGGTCGAGATCGAGGCACGCAGGCCACTGGCCGGCGAGCCGGTCAATCCCATGCTCCGGGCCCCGATCAGCGAACCGCTGGATGTGGGCATCCGCGCCATCAACGGGCTGTTCAGCGTCGGGCGCGGGCAGCGCCTGGGACTGTTCGCCGGCAGTGGGGTGGGCAAGAGTGTGCTGCTCGGCATGATGACCCGCTTTACCAAGGCCGACGTGATTGTGGTGGGCCTGATCGGCGAGCGTGGCCGCGAGGTCAACGAGTTCATCCGCAACATTCTGGGCCCGGAGGGCATGCGCAGGGCAGTGGTGGTGGCGGTGCCGGCCGACCAGCCGCCACTGATGCGGCTACATGGTGCCATGGTGGCAACCGCCGTTGCCGAGCATTTCCGCGATACCGGCCGCAATGTCCTGCTGCTGATGGACTCCCTGACCCGCTTTGCCCAGGCCCAGCGCGAGATCGCCCTGGCCATCGGCGAGCCACCGGCGACCAAGGGGTATACGCCCTCGGTGTTCGCGCGCCTGCCGCGGCTGGTGGAGCGGGCCGGCAACGGCCCACCCGGCAGCGGCTCGATCACGGCCTTCTATACCGTGCTCACCGAGGGTGACGACCACAACGACCCGATCGCCGATGCGGCCCGGGCGATTCTCGACGGGCACATCGTGCTCTCGCGCGACATCGCCGAGGGCGGCCGTTACCCGGCCATCGATGTCGAGTCCTCCATCAGCCGGGTGATGACCGAGATCGTCTCGCCCGAACACCTGGCCGATGCCCGCCGCTTCCGCCAGATTCATGCCACCTACGAGCAGAACCGCGACCTGATCTCGGTCGGGGCGTATCAGACCGGCTCCGATCCGCGCATCGACGAAGCCATTGCCCTGTATCCGCATCTGGAGCAGTATCTGGCCCAGGACATGAACGAGGCAGTGGACTGGTCCCGCAGCGTGCGGGAGCTGCATGAACTCTTTGCCACGGTGGAGGCCGGTACGGGCGGCGCGGAGGCGGGCCCGCAGCAGTCGACCATCGTCGGTAGCCTGGATCCGGGAGGCCTGGCCCGATGAAACCGCGCAGCGAGCGCATCAAGCCGGTATCGCGTATCGAGCGCAATCGCGAGCGGGATGCGGCGCGCGCGCTGGGCGATGCCCGGCAGCAGTTGCAGGCGATGCAGCAGCAGCTCGACCAGCTGGTCTGCTACCGGGACGAATACCACCAGCGCTATGCCCGGGCGCTCACCGGCCTGCAGCGCGCGGGCATTGAACAGTACCGCCGTTTCCTGGCCCAGCTCGACCAGGCCATCGAGCAGCAGCGCCAGTTGCTGCAGCAGTGCCAGCAGAACATGGACCAATGCCGGGCGGTCTGGCTGGCCCAGCGCAGTCGCCTCAAGGCGGTCGAGGGGCTGATCGAGCGGCTGCAGGCCGAGGAACACAAGCAGGCCGAGAAGCGCGAGCAGCAGGCACTCGATGAACGCGCCCTGCAGGCCCACCGCCGCCGACCCGGGCCAGACTGAATCCGGGTTGGCACGAAGCCTGCAACATCCGGGGCAAGAGAACCGACACCGGCAGGTAGATTGTCATGCTGCAGATGCTCAACCTGATCCAGGCCACCCCTGCGGGCGATGCCCAGCCCCTCCAGGCAGAACTTCAGGGTCTCCTGAAAGATATTGAAAATCAGGGTGTTGGATTTTCCGACCTGCTTGGTGCGCGGCTCGCCGAGCTGCTCGGC
>RFHG01000157.1 GCA_003696465.1 Gammaproteobacteria bacterium
AGGGCGGCCAGTTGCAGGGCATAGATGACGCCCTCGTCGGGCACGAAATAGGGACTGACGATCCAGAGTCGATGACGGGCCGCATTGATCGCCTCCAGGATGTACATGGCAAAGGTGTCCAGTTCGTCGGCCGGACCGGAGGGCAGCACCAGCGTGTTCACGCCGGGCTCGGCAGCCATGCGCGGCTGCCAGTCGAGTTGCGGGATGCGTTCGGTACTCCAGTACCAGTCCTCGAGGAAGGCCAGCTGCACGGCATGCACCACGGGACCACGCAGGGCCACATGGGTATCGCGCCAGTGACCCAGTTTCGGATCCAGGCCGAGATATTCGTCGCCGACATTGTGCCCGCCAAGGAAGGCCACCCGGCCATCCACCACCACGACCTTGCGGTGATTGCGGAAGTTGATGCGAAAGCGGCTGCGCCGGCGACCGATGGAAGTGAAACCGCTGACCTCGACCCCTGCCTCGCGCAGCTGCTCGAGATAGGCACGCGGCAGTGCCCAGCAGCCCACCTCATCGTACAGGAGATGGACCCGCACCCCGGCCCGGGCCCGCTCCAGCAGCACATCACGAAAGCGGCGCCCCAGGCCGTCGTCGTGAATGATGTAGAACTGGACCAGCACATAGTGCTCCGCACCGGCGATGGCGGCACAGATGGCATCGAAGGTTGCCTCGCCGTCGATCAGCAGTTCGGCTGCATTGCCGCGGCTGAAGGGCATGCGCGCCAGCGCGCTGCTGACCCGCATGAACTGCCGGGTCTGTTCCGGCAGTACATCCATGCCACGCGCATTGGCGATCAGCTCCTCCACCACCGGCGTGAGCCGCGAATCCCCCGCCCGTCGGGCGCGGATATAGCCCCAGAACCGCGGACTGCCGAAGAACAGGTAGAACGGAATGGCCAGGGCCGGCATGGCAATGAGCGCCATCAGCCAGGCGACCGTGCCCTGGGGCGTACGGCCATTGAGAATGGCATGCAGCGCCATGCCCAGGCCCAGCAGATGCGCCAGCACATAACCGGCGCCAAACAGCAGGAAGGCGTGCTGTTGGAGGAACTCGATCACCGTGCCGGCACGCCTCGTTCGACGATCATCAGCTCGATGCGGCGATTCAGGGCGCGGCCGATTTCGGAGGCGTTGCTGGCCCGCGGATGGCGCTCGCCCCAGGCACGTACATGCATGCGGGATTCGGGAAAGCCCTGCTCGGCCATGTAGTGCAGGACGGACAATGCCCGTGCGGCCGAGAGCTCCCAGTTGCTGGCATAGCGCTTGCGCAGGGCGCCCGTGATGGGGCGGTCGTCGGTATAGCCATTGACCGCGATCTCGACACCCTCGCGGCTGCGCAGTGCCTTTACCACCCGCTGCAGCAACCACTTGCCGGTATCGGACAGCCGCGCATCACCGGAAGGGAACAGGATGGTCCCGCCAAGCGTGACCCGAACCCCGCCCTGTGCCGGAGCCACCTCCACCCCCTTCTGCCTGCCCACTGCCGCACGCACGCGCTCCAGCGTCTCGCGCTGACGCGGACGGAAGGCGATCTCGAAGGTGATGTCGTTCACGCCATGCCCGAACCAGCTCAGGGTGTTGTAGCGCCGGACCCACTCACCCTGGCGGTTGGATTTCCATGAAACCGGCTCGTACTGGTCCGGGATCACCCACACATAGACAAACTGGTCGTAATCCACCGGCGTGTTCCAGAATCCGAAATGGCCATCCGGACGCTTGCGCCCCTGCCAGCTGCGGAACACCAGCGTTCCGTCGGGACGCTGTTCGAGGCTGTCGGCCATCTGCTCCCGCTGCAGCATGGCATAGCTGCCCTGATCGAAGTGCAGCAGATCCACATCCGGCTTTCGCTCCCAGCGGTAGCGATTGGGGTAGACATAGAGAAAATCGCGCAGGTGATCCTCCGGCCGTGCCGCATCGTCACGGGGGAAATGGACCGTATAACTGCCGTAGTGCGAGCGGGTGGTGTAGTAGTGAAGGTAGCCCTGGGCATCATCATCGAGAAACAGGATATGCTCGGCGATGACCTCGGCGCGCAGGGGCATGGCCAGCAGCGCCAGCAGCCAGAACATATGGTGAAATGGCCTCATTCGTTCCTCCTCCCCCGTTGCGTTTGCTGCCACTCTGTCACAGGCGATCCCGTGTCATCAACCCGGAATGGGGCATGCGCGATTTTTCGGCTATGATTGGCAGCAAAGGACTCGCCATGCCCACACGCCAAGACACGCCACTGCTCTGGTTTCGCCATGCAGCCCCGTACATCAATGCCCACCGGGGGCGCTGTTTCGTCGTGCATTTCGGTGGCGAGACGGTGGACAGCCCCGAGTTCGACGGCCTGGTACACGACCTGGCCCTGCTGCACAGCCTGGGCATTCGCCTCGTCCTGGTGCACGGGGCACGGCCGCAGATCGAGGCACGACTGCGCGAACGGGGGATCGAGAGTCGCTATCATCGCGACCTGCGCATCACCGACGACACCGCCCTTGCGGCCGTGCGCGCCGCCGTCGGCGACCTGCGCATCGGGATCGAGGCTCGGCTGTCGCAGGGCGTGCACAACACCCCCATGTCCGGTGCCCGCCTGCGCTGCGTCTCCGGCAATCTGGTCACCGCCCGTCCGGTGGGCGTGCTCGATGGCGTAGACCTGCAGCACACCGGCGAGGTGCGCCGCATCGAGGCCGAGGCCATCCACCGACTGCTCGCCGAGGGCGACATCGTCCTGCTCTCGCCCCTGGGCTATTCACCCACCGGCGAGGTGTTCAACCTGGCCGCCGAATCGGTGGCCGTGGCCGCAGCCGGCGCCCTGCAGGCCGACAAGCTGATCCTGCTGGGCCGCACCGGACCACTTGCCGGCCCCACTCAGCTCGATCCGGGCCGCGCGGCCGCGATGGCCCGCGATGCCGGGCTGGACGAGGAGCTGCGCCGACACCTCGACAGCGCAGTGCAGGCCTGCCGGGCAGGCGTGCCCCGGGTGCATCTGGTTGACCGGCAGCGCGACGGTGCCCTGCTGGAGGAACTCTTCACCCGCGAGGGGGCCGGCCTGCTGGTCACCGCAGAGCCCTGGGAACGACTGCGCCCGGCGCGTATCGAGGACGTGGGCGGCATCCTCGAACTGATCGAACCGCTGGAGCAGGAAGGCGTGCTGGTGCGTCGCTCGCGCGAGCAGCTCGAGCTCGAGATCGACCGCTTCATGGTGCTGGAGCGCGACGGGCACATCATCGGCTGCGCCGCCCTCTACCCCTTCCCGGATGCAGAGGCGGGCGAACTCGCCTGTCTGGTGGTGCACCCCGAGGCCCGCGGCCAGGGACTGGCTGCCCGACTGCTGGCCGCCATCGAATCGCACGCCCGCGAGCTGGGTCTGAAGCGGCTGTTCGTGCTCACCACCCGCACCGCACACTGGTTCCGCGAGCGCGGATTCGAACCCATGCCGCTGGAAGCGCTGCCGGTGGATCGCCAGGCCATGTACAACCTGCAGCGCAATTCCCAGGCCTATGCCCGTGAGGTGGGCCGGTGAGTTCGACGACATGGTGGTTGCTGGCAGGCATCTCTGCCCTGCTGTTCTGGCTGGTGGCCCTCTTCAACCGGCTGGTGGCCCTGCGCCATACGGTGCGGGCCGCCTGGAGTGACATCGAGGTCCAGCTCAAGCGCCGCCACGACCTCATCCCCAAGCTGGTGGAGGCCGTACGTCAGTATGCCGCCTACGAACAGGCCACGCTGGACCAGGTGGTGAGTCTGCGCAACCTCAGCGCCGGGCGCACCCGCCCGGCGGAGCGCGGCGAGGCAGAACACGATCTGGAACAGGCCCTGCACCGGGTCATCGCCCTGGCCGAGGCCTATCCCGATCTGAAGGCCAACCAGGGCTTTCTCGACCTGCAGCAGGAGATCAGCACCGTGGAGCAGGACCTGCAGCATGCCCGTCGTTACTACAATGGCGCGGTACGCCAGTACAACACCCGCATCGAACAGTTCCCGGACCTGCTGGTGGCCCGCCTGTTCCATTTCACCCCGGCGGAATACTTCCAGAACGAGGAGGATTGAAAATGAATCGGGGATGGCGCCTGCTGGCACTGCTGTGGCTGCTCGCCCTGGCTTGGCCACTCCAGAGCCAGGCCGCCGAGCGCATCCTGGACTGGCAGAGCACCATCGAGGTGCGACCCGACGGCTGGCTCGAAGTCACCGAGCACATCACCGTCAACGCCGAGCACCACCAGATCCGGCGCGGCATCTACCGCGACTTTCCACTCAAGCGCCGGCCGGGCCTGCTCAACCTGATCAAGGTCGACTTCATTCCGGTCGAGATCCTGCGCGACGGTGAACCCGAACGCTGGCGGATGGAGCGCAAGCCCGACAGCGTGCGCCTGTGGATCGGCAATCCGTCGCGGATGGTACCCAAGGGCCGGCACCAGTACCTCATCCGCTACCGGACCTGGCCGCAGCTCGGCTATTTCCGTGATTTCGACGAACTGTACTGGAATGTCACCGGCAACGACTGGGCCTTCCCCATCGACAAGGCCAGCGCGGTCGTGATCCTGCCTCGGGGCATCCCGCCGGAAAGGATTCATGCCGAGGCCTATACCGGCCGAAAGGGCGCCAGGGGGCAGGACTACACGGTACATGTCGATACCTCGGTCAAGGGCCCCCGGGTGGCGTTCCTTGCCACCCGCCCCCTGGCCATCGGAGAAGGATTGACCATCGTCACCACCTGGCCCAAGGGCTTCGTGGAAGAACCGGACACCCGGCGCTGGCTCCAGCTCATTGCCCGCTCCTACCCCGAGCTGCTGCCCATGGCCGGCGGGCTGGCGCTCCTGCTCGGCTACTACCTCGTGGTGTGGTATCGCTTCGGTCGTGACCTGCCGGCCGGGGTCGTGCATCCCCGCTACCAGCCGCCCAGGGGCCACTCCCCGGCCTCGGCGCGCTTCCTGCGCCGCATGGGTTACGACCACAAGACCTTCGCCACCGCCCTGGTCAGCCTCGCGGTCAAGGGCTACCTGGAGATCGAACACAAGACCGGCTGGGGCAGCGAATGGATCCTGCGCCGCACCGGCAAGAGCGAGGTGGACAAGTCCCCGGGCGAGCAGGCCCTGGTCAATGCCCTGTTTGCCGGGGGGCAGAAGGAGATCCCGCTGGGTCGCAGCCAGCAGAGCCGGCTGAAAAAGGCCCTCAAGGCCCACGAGAAGCGCCTGCGACAGGACTATGAAAAACGCTTCTTCATCACCAACCGCGCCTGGGCCCTGGGCGGGATCGGACTGAGCATGGCCATCTTTGCCGTGGCCATCCTCATGTTGCCGGGCAACACCAAGGTTCTGGGCCTGTTTGCCACGGCCTGGCTGTCGATCTGGACCGGGGCCGTGTTCGCCATGGTGGCCAGCGTGTGGCGCCTGGTGCGCAGCCACAGCTACGGCCAGGCACTTGCCCTGGGGCTGTTTTCCCTGCCCTTCATCGGCGGCGAATTCTTCGGCCTGTTCATGTTCAGCACTATGCTGGGTCCGGCCATTCCGCTGGGGCTCCTGCTGATTGTGTTCGTCAACCTTGCCTTCTATCAGTGGCTCAAGGCCCCTACACGCGCCGGCCGCCGCCTGCTCGACGAGATCGAGGGCTTTCGTGAATACCTCGTCACCGCCGAGGCCGACGACATCACGGCATCGAAGGAGCGTTTCGAAGATCTGGGGCTGTTCGAGCGCTACCTCCCCTGGGCCATGGCGCTGGATGTGGAACAGGCCTGGGCCAGTCACTTCCAGGGGGCGCTGGAGCGCAGCATGCAGGAGGGGCATGGCCAGGGCTGGCACCCCGGCTGGTACCACGGCAGCGGCGTGGCTGGCGCAGACCTGGCCGGCCTGAGCACGGGCCTCACCGGCGGCCTGGCCGGAGCGCTGGCGAGCGCCAGCTCGTCCGGCAGTGGCGGCGGCTGGTAGCCGGACGGTCACCCATGAAAAAGGGGCCAATCGGCCCCTTTTCGCTTCCCCTGCGGGAGGTTCAGGCGGGGGAGAAGGAGGACCCGCAGCCGCAGGTAGTCACCGCATTGGGGTTGCGGATGACGAACTGGGCGCCCTCGAGCCCTTCGGTGTAGTCGATCTCGGCGCCGGTGAGGTACTGGAAGCTCATCGGATCGACCAGCAGGGTGACGCCTTCCTTCTCGACCACGGTATCACCCTCGTTGATGTTCTCGTCGAAGGTAAAGCCGTACTGGAAGCCGGAACAGCCACCGCCGCTGATGAATACACGCAGCTTGAGGTTGGGGTTGTTCTCTTCCTCGATCAGGCTCTTGACCTTGCGCGCCGCAGCCTCGGTGAAGATCAGCGGCTCATCGGTCGGGGTTTCGGTTGCGGTTTCGCTCATGGGTATGCTCCGGAATCTGGATTGTCTGTTGCCAATGAAGTCAAGCTACACCGGTGGCCGCAAGGGGTCAAGAATCCCCGGCCCCGGCTGCGGTTTTGCGCGCCCGTGACGATGTCGCCCGTGCCGCGGTTTCCGACCTCGGGGCGTCTTCCGCCACGCCTTCGGGTGCATCGTCACCTGCGGCTGGGGCCTCGTTTTCCTGCACGGCTTCTGCGCCGGCCTCTTCACTGCCCTCGAATTCGAGTCGCGGCTTGCCGCCCTCCTGGTGGATCAGGTTGCCATTGACGGTGGCCCCCATCGACATCTCGATCAGGTGGTAATAGACATTGCCCGTGATGCGCGCACGCGGGGCCAGTTCGCAATGCTCCGAGGCGTAAACATCGCCCTCTACCCGGCCGTTGAGCACCATGTTGGGCACATGGATATCGCCGCGTACCAGGCCCTCTTCGCTGAGCACCAGGATGGAGGAGTCGTCGCCGGCCAGCACATCGCCGATGACCTCGCCCTCGATGTGCAGCCCGCCGGTGAAGCTGAGATCTCCGGTAATGGTGGTATTGCGTCCGACCAGGGTCTCGATGCGACCGGCCCCGCCGGATTTCTTGCGTTTTCCGAACAGCATGTTCAGGACTCTCCCGCTTGCTTGCTGACCTGCCACGGGAACTCATGTTCCGTGGCTTCGAGTCGTTTGACCGAGGGCGTTGCCACCACGCGCACGGCGTGGGGCTCAAAGCCCTCGGGCAGTTTCAGGTCACCCTCGAGACGCTGGAAATAGCGAAAGGAGAACTTCAGCGCCTCGCTGCCGCCCACCTCCACCGTGGCCGGCCTGCCCTGGTGTGTACCGAGCACCGTAAGCCGTGCCCGACCCTTGGCCACCCGGTTGTTGCCGCGCACCAGGGTGAGTACCAGTCTGTAATGATATTCGCCCTTTCCGGCGCCCTTTTCCAGTTGCAGGCTCTGAATATGCAACCCGGGTCTCATTGCCGAGGGCGAGACGATGCTCCGATAGAAGCTCAGCTCTTCCTTGAGGCGCAGGTTCTCGGCCTCGGCCGTCTCCAGGGCCCGACGCACCTCGTCCAGTGCCTTGTGTTCGATCGCCGCCGACTGGCGCTGATAGGCCAGCTCTCGGTTGAGGCGCCGATTCTCGCCCTCAAGAAAGTCCACCCGCTCGGAAAGCGAGTGGATCTGCTTCTCGGCCGCGAGTTCCTCGAAGCCGCTCAGCCGGAAACCGAGCCGGAACAGGCCCCAGCCCAACAGCACCACCAGGCCGATGACCACGGCCTGGATGAGGATCTTGCGCACCGGATCATGATGCTCGATCCGGTAGCGGACCTTGTGCGCGGGACGCGGCGGCAGCGGCATGGATCAGGGCAGCAGGGCCGGCTGGTCGAGCCCGAGCCGCTCGTCCAGACCAAACATGATGTTCATGTTCTGGATTGCCTGTCCGGCCGCGCCCTTGACCAGGTTGTCGATGACCGAAAGCACCACCACCTGCTCGCCCCCCTGTGGCCGGTGCACGGCAATCCGGCAGGTATTGATACCGCGCACGCCGCGTGTCTGCGGGTGGGTACCCTCGGGCAGCACATCGACGAAGGGTTCGTCGCGATAGCGGGCCTCGAACAGGCCCTGCAGGTCGGCCTCGGTGTCGAGCAGACGGGCATAGAGGGTGGCGTGGATACCGCGGATCATGGGTGTGAGGTGCGGCACGAAGGTCAGCCCCACCGGATGACCGGCCGCCTGCCCCAGCGTCTGCCGGATCTCGGGCAGGTGGCGATGGCCCGCCACGCCATAGGCATTGAAGTTCTCCTCGGCCTCGCTGAACAGTGTGGGCAACTGGGCCTTGCGCCCGGCACCGCTGACCCCGGACTTGCAGTCGGCAATGAGATGATCGGCATCGACCAGTCCTCCAGCCTCCACCAGCGGCAGCAGGCCCAGTGCGGTGGCCGTGGGATAACAGCCCGGGTTGGCCACCAGCCGCGCGCCGGCAATGGCCTGCCGATTGAGCTCCGGCAGGCCGTAGACGGCCTCCTCGAGCAGATCCGGGCAGGCATGCTCCAGGCCGTACCAGTCGGACCAGACCTCGGCGTCGCGCAGGCGGAAGTCGGCGGCCAGGTCGATCACCCGCACGCCGGCCTCCAGCAGCGGTCGCACCATCTTCATCGCGGTCCCGTTGGGGGTGGCGAAGAACACCAGGTCACAGTCGTCGAGTGGCGTCTCGTCGGGGTTGACGAAGGACAGGTCATAATGGCCGCGCAGGCTGGGGAACAGCTCGACCAGCTGCTTGCCCGCCTCCTTGCGCGAGGTCACGGCCCGTACCTCGACCTGCGGGTGCATGGCCAGCAGACGCAGCAATTCGACCCCGGTATATCCGGTGGCACCGACGATTCCGACCTTCAGCATGAGTGTTTTCCCGGCTGTGCAATGCCGCAGATGTTACCGCATCGGCGCCGTGGCGACGAGGGCGCATGCTAAGATGTGCGCCCCGTGTCGCAAGGATCCATCCGCCGATGCTGCACCACATCCGCAAGACCAGCCGCCAGCTGCTCTCGCCGGAGGGCTGGAAGATCCGCCTCATCTTCTGGAGCGGCGCCATCGTGGTGGGGCTGCTCGCCACCCTGCTGGCCTGGGGTGCCGAGCTGGCCGGCGAGTATCACGCGCGCATACTCGAACAGTGGCCCTGGGCCGGCTGGCTGCTGGCACCGCTGGGCCTGGGCTTCCTCGCCTGGCTCACGGTACGCTTCTTCCCCGGCTCGCAGGGCAGCGGTATCCCGCAGTCCATTGCCGCGCTGGAAATGAGCGAGCACGAAAGCCGCAGCATCCTGCTCTCGTTCCGCATTGCGGTGGGCAAGATGCTGCTCCTGCTGCTGGGCCTGCTGTGCGGTGCCTCCATCGGCCGCGAGGGGCCCACCGTGCACATCGGCGCATCCATCATGTTTGCACTCGGCAAACTGGCAAAATTCCCCTATCACTACATGGACAAGGGACTGATCCTGGCCGGTGGCGCCGCCGGAATCGCCGCCGCCTTCAACACCCCGCTGGCCGGCATCCTGTTCGCCATCGAGGAACTGGGCCGCAACTTCGAGGAACGCACCAGCGGGGTGGTGCTGGTGGGGGTGTTCATGGCCGGTATTACCGCCATCATGCTGCAGGGCAACTACATCTATTTCGGCCACAGCACGGCCAGCCTGCTGCCACGCGAGATGATCCTGCCGATCGTGGTCTGCGGTATCGGCGGCGGGCTGTTCGGCGGCCTGTTCAGCACCCTGCTGATCCTCGGTCAGCGACGACTGGCGCCATGGCACGGCCGCTGGCCGGTACGGGTGGCCATGGCCCTGGGCCTGCTGCTGGCGGTGCTTGGCTGGCTGTCGGACGGACAGGTCTATGGCACCGGCTACGAGCAGGCCCGGCTGCTGGTCACCGGCGAGGGCGCCCTGCCCTGGACCTTTGCCCCGCTCAAGTTCCTGGCCAGTGCGGTGTCCTACTGGACCGGCATTCCCGGCGGCATCTTCGCACCCTCGCTGGCGGCCGGCGCCGGTGTGGGCCATCTGCTGTCCGAGCTGCTGCCCGCCGTGCCGGTGGCTGCCGTCGTCCTGCTGGGCATGGTGGGCTACTTTTCCGGTGTGGTGCAGACCCCGATCACGGCCTTCGTCATCGTCATGGAGATGACCGACAACAACGAGATGCTGCTGCCGCTGATGGCCACCGCCTTCCTTGCCCGGGTCATCTCCGGTATCGTCTGCCCGGAGCCGATCTATCGCGCCCTGGCTGCAAACTTCTTCCCGCCCGTGGAACCCGCGGACGGCCTCAAAGGTCAACAGACCGACAGCCCGGAGAATACAGAGGAACCCCGCACATGAAACGCAAGGATCTCGTCATCGCCGGCCTCGCCGCCCTCATTCTGGGGGTGGCCGCCGCGGTCTGGCTGGCACCGGGCCTGCTGCAGCCGCAGGCCCCCGAGGTACGCTTCCATGGCACGGACGGCCGGACCCTGACGCTCGCCGAGCTGCGCGGCCGGCCCGTGCTGGTCAATTTCTGGGCCACTACCTGTCCCGGCTGCATCAAGGAGATGCCGGAGCTGGTCAAGCTCTACCGGGAACTGGGGCCGAAGGGCCTCGAGGTCATCGGCGTGGCCATGCCCTACGACAAGCCCAGTGATGTCATCGCCCTGCAGAAGAAACGGGAACTGCCCTACTTCATCGCCCTCGACCCGCGGGGCGAAGTGGTGGCCGCCTTCGGCGGGGTGCGCCTGACCCCCACCTCCTACCTCATCGACCCCGAGGGCCGCATCGTGTTCAAGAAGATCGGCGAGCCCGACTGGCAGCGCCTGCGCAAGGAGCTTGCCCCCATGCTCAAGGGCTAGCCCGCAAATTGCATGAAGACGCTTCAGGATTCATTCAAGCCGATGATGACAAATCAAATAATTCGTACATCAGAGCGCGACCAATTGTTTTTGGTACGCTCTACCGGTGTCTGCACATCTGGCGCGCCCGATCGCACCGCTTTTCGCTCAAACCGTGGTAACGACCACGCTTTTCGCTCCAAAGCACCACGCTCGAACGCGCCAGACGCACAGCCATCCGGTATCTTCATGCAATTTGCGGGCTAACAGCATGGACAACGGCTATCTCTGGATCAAGGCCTTTCATATCGTCTTCATGGTGTCCTGGTATGCCGGCCTGTTCTACCTGCCGCGCCTGTTCGTGCACCATGCCATGAGCGAGGATGCCGCCACCCGGGCACGGCTCGCCATCATGGAGCGCAAGCTGTACCGTTTCGTCACCCCCTGGGCCATACTCACCATCGTGCTGGGCCTGTGGATGCTGACCTGGTATCCGCTCGAGGTCCTGGCCGGCATGGGCTGGCTGCATGCCAAGCTGGTGCTGGTGGGCCTGCTGGTGGGCTACCACCTCTGGTGCGGGCATCTGGTGCGCGCCTTTGCCGACGGACCCAACCCCCACTCCCATGTCTGGTTCCGCTGGTTCAACGAATTCCCACTGCTGATCCTGGTGGCGGTGGTCCTGCTGGTGGTCCTCAAGCCCTTCTGATGCCCTTTGACTGCCCGGACAGGGAGTCAATCAAAATAGTAAATGAGAATGGTTTGCATTTCGTTTGTTGTTTCTATATCATTCGCCTCCGTTGCATGAAGTGCCGGGCAAGGCACTGCCGGAAACCACAACCGACGGAGACCTACAGCATGTTGAAGAAGACCCCCATCGCGACCGCGATCACGCTGGCCACACTGGCCACCCCGGTGCTGGCAGAGAGCACCGATGCGCGCATCCAGCGCCTCGAGGCCGAGCTGAATGACCTCAAGGCCGCCGTGGAGGCCACTGCGGAGGCCGTGGAGGGCAACACGGGCACCGCCTCAAACCCCAGCCGGGCACCCGGCGACCATCATGGCCACGGCACCACGGGCCGCACGACCATCGGGGGCTATGGCGAACTGCACTACAACAACTGGCGTGCCCGCCAGGGCAACGGCAAGAAGGAAGAGGCCGATTTCCACCGCTTTATCCTCTTCCTCGGCCACGAGTTCAACGAGAAGATCCGCTTCTTCTCCGAGCTGGAAGTGGAACACGCCCTGCTGGCGGACAACAATGATGGCAGCGGGGACACTGCCCCGGGGGAAATTGCCCTGGAACAGGCCTATCTCGAATTCGATCTCGGCAAGCAGACCCGTGCCCGCGGCGGCATCCTCCTGATGCCGGTCGGCTTCATCAACGAAACACATGAACCGCCGACCTTCTATGGCGTTGAACGCCCCATTGTCGAGCAGAAGATCCTGCCCAGCACCTGGTACGAGGCCGGCGCCAGCCTGAGCGGGGAACTGGGCAGCAACGGCCTGAGCTACGATCTGCTCATCACCACAGGCCTCAATGGCGGCACGAATATCCGTGGCGGACGGCAGAAAGGTGCCAAGGCCACCGCCTCCGACCTCGCCTATACCGGCCGCCTCAAGTGGACCGGACTGCCAGGCCTGGAGCTGGCCGGCACGGCAAGCTACCAGAGCGACATGACCCAGGACGGCTCGGACAACATCGGCAGCGGCCTGCTGCTCACCGCCCAGGCACGCTACACGCTCAACCGCCTGACCCTTTCGGCCCTGTATGCCGACTGGAAAATCAACGGGGACGGCGCCAAGAGCACCAACAAGGACAAGCAGGACGGTTACTACCTGGAGGGCTCCTGGAAGTTCAACCCGAAGGTCGGCGTCTATGCCCGCTACAGCGCCTGGGACAACGGCGGTGCCGGCGACACCCGGAAGACCCGCACCGAGGGCGGTGTGAACTGGTGGCCGCATGAGCAGGTTGTAATCAAGGCCGATGTCTTCAGCGAGGACGGTGGCGATGCCGTAAGCAAGACCAGTCTGTACAACGGCTTCGATCTGGGCATTGGCTACATGTTCTGATGAGAGAGATTGAAAGACTGGCGATTTCTCCTCGTTTGGGGGATGCTTGCGCATCCCCCTTTTCTGCGTGGACGGGCATGAACAGAATCCTGCAACTGGTGCTTGTGGTCCTGCTGCTGGCAGCCCTGCCTGCGGCGGCCAGCGTGTACCAGACCCGGGAGGACTTTCTGGCCGAGGTCTTCGATGGCAAGCCGCCGCCTGCGCGCAGCCTGTGGCTGCGCGGCGCCCTCAAGCAGGAGGTCACTTCCGTGCTGGGCCACCCCTACGGCAGACTGCGCGTGCGCTACTGGGAACGGGACGGCCGACGCGCGTGGGTTCTGGAGGAGATCGGCAAGGAACGCCCCATCACCTTTGGTGTAGTGACCCGTGACGGGCGCATCGAGAATATCCGTGTGCTGGCCTTTCGCGAGAGCCGGGGCTGGGAGATCCGGCACCCGTTCTTCACGCGCCAGTTCTTCGGCGCCAGACTGGACGAGAAGCAACGGCTCGACCGGCAGATCGACGGTATTTCCGGCGCCACCCTCTCGGTCCGGGCCATGAAGAAGGTTGCCCGCCTGGCACTGCTGCTGGATCACCATGTCGCATCATCCGCACCGTAGACAACCCGCGCGCCTGCTGCGCTCGGTCTTCCTCTGGCACCGGTATCTGGGCCTGCTGGCGGCCCTGTTCGTCATCGTGCTGGCCGTCACCGGCATCCTGCTCAATCACACGGACGAGCTGAAGCTGAATGAGAAGCGCGTGGACACGCCCTGGCTGCTGCAATGGTACGGAATTCCCCAGCCAAAGCTGACACAGGCCATGGCTGGCGACCATCGCCTGATCTCGGACGGCGAGCGCCTGCGTGTGGATGATCGCTCTCTCGTTCTGCCCGTCCCCGGGCGCATGACTGCGGCACTGGAACACGAGGGCCTGCTGCTGGTCGGGCGCCGTGACGACCTGCTGCTGGTCACACCCGAAGGGGAGCTGATCGACCGTCTGGAACTTCCGGTCAGTGCCCTGGCCCATGACCCGCAGGGCCGTATCCTGGTGAAGAACCGGCAAGGCACCTTCCTGCTGGATGCGGAGCTCAGCAACTGGCAACCGGCCAGCACCCCCGCCTCTCCAGACTGGCAGCAGGCCGAGCCCCTGGACCTGGCCCGACAGCCCGAGATCGCCCGCCGGTGGCGCGGCCGGGGCCTGCCGCTGGAACGGGTGCTGCTGGATGTGCACTCCGGCCGCATTCTGGGGTCGTGGGGGGTCTGGCTGATGGATGCCGCCGCACTGGTGATGCTGTTTCTGGCCGTGAGCGGCAGCTGGATCTGGATCGACCGCAAGCGCAAGCAGCGCGCTCACCGAAAGCAGCGACGCCACAAGCCCCAGCCGCGCTGAGCGGCCGTTGGGCAGAGCGGTGCCGGCTGGCGCGCTTCAGTGCAGGCCGGCACGAATCAGTCCGCCCAGCCCCTGCTCGATGAGCGCCTGGCGCAGACGGTCCCTGATCTCGGCCGATGACTCGCTCTGCATCACCTCGCTGGCCAGGGCGCGGCTGCGCTCCAGCGGGAAGCCGCGAATCACCTGCTTGAGCCGCGGCAGCGCGGCCACGCTCACGCTCAGGCTGTCGAAACCCAGCCCCAGCAGCAGAATGGCGGCTTCGGGCACGGCCGCCAGCTCGCCGCAGATGCTGACCGGCTTGCCGGCATGATGGGCCCCGTCGGCGATCTGTGCCAGGGCCTGCAGCACGGCCGGATGGAAGCTGTCGTACAGATCCGCCACATGGGCGTTGTTCCGGTCCACCGCCAGCAGGTACTGTACCAGGTCGTTGGTGCCCACACTGAGGAAGTCCACCCGCCTCGCCAGCGCCGGTACCAGATAGACCGCGGCCGGCACCTCGATCATCACGCCCACCTGCGGATACACCAGCCGGCGGCCCTCGTCGCACAGCTCCTGCCAGGCCTGCTCGATGAGCCGGCAGCTCTCTTCCACCTCGTTCAGCGAGCTGACCATGGGCAGCAGGATGTGCAGATTGTCCAGCCCCTCACTGGCCCTGAGCATGGCGCGGATCTGGGTGAGGAAGATTTCCGGATGATCCAGCGTGATGCGAATCCCGCGCCAGCCCAGGAAGGGGTTGTCCTCCTCGAAGCGGAAGTACGGCAGGGGCTTGTCGCCGCCCACATCCAGCGTGCGCAGGGTCACCGGACGCGGAGCGAATGCCTCCAGCACCTGCCGGTAGAGCTGATACTGTTCTTCCTCGGCCGGGAAGCGGTCGCGGATCATGAAGGGAATCTCGGTGCGATACAGGCCCACACCATCGGCCCCTTCCACATAGCTGGGCTTGAGGTCGGCAATCAGCCCGCCGTTGACCAGCACCGGCACCGCATGCCCGTCGGGGGTGACGGCCGGTTCGGCCGCATGCTCGCGCAGGCTGGCACTGAGCGCCTGTTCTTCCTCGTACAGCCGCAGGTATTCCTCGCGCACCCGCTCGCTCGGCTGCAGGTAGATGCGGCCCTGATAGCCATCGACGATGACCTCGCGCCCTTCCATCCGCTCCACCGGCAGGTCGGTCACGCCCATCACGGTGGGAATCCCCATCGCGCGGGCCAGAATCGCGACATGCGAGGAGCCGGTACCGGTGGCCGAGACCACGCCGGCCAGGGCCTCTCGTGGCACCTCGGCCAGCTGGGTGGCCGAGATCTCCTCGCCCACCAGAATGGTACGCTGGGGCCAGCCCGTGCGGCGCTGCTCGCTGGACTGCAGCCGGGCCAGGATGCGTTCGCCCAGATCACGAATGTCGGAGGCCCGTTCGCGCAGATAGGGGTCCTCCATCTGCTCGAACACCCGGGCATTCTCCTCGATGGTGTGGCGCAGCGCGCCGGGCGCCCAGTTGCCGTCACGGATGCGCTGGATGGTGGCATCGATCAGGGTCTCGCTTTCGAGCATCATTACATAGGCGTCGAACAGGGCGCGTTCCTCGGCCGGCAGCACATCAGCCATGCGCTCCTTGATCTCCTTCATTTCTTCCTGGACCTGGACCACGGCATCCCGAAACAGCTGGATCTCCACCTCGGGCAGGGTCGAGACGCGATCGGGCACGCTCTCCAGCCGGGCGGCCTGGAAGACCACGGCGGCACTGCCGACGG
>RFHG01000158.1 GCA_003696465.1 Gammaproteobacteria bacterium
AACAGGGCGATACCATGCGTTTCCCTGTCTCTGGATGAAATGCTGACTGTGCATGGCAATGCCTGGGATCATTCGCATGCCTTCGACGACATCGGCCAATGCCGCCAGTTGCGTGACGTATGGGAACGGATGCGTAAGGAGTCGCGTGAACTTCGCAGGGTCTGGAAGGCGAATGACATGCGTGCGCTCCATGACAGGCCACCGAAAAACAGCTTCAGACACTTCCGCTGCGTCCGGCCGATTCCGAAGCGGTTGAAGAACACCCTCGCCTTGTTGCAGTCCCATGGTTTGCTCTCCGGGCTGAGGTATCCGGCCCCGGATCAGGTGTGCTACGAGCAGCATGGGCAGGACATCATCAAACTCATCGCGGGCGGCTGGCTGGAACGCTGGCTGGGAGCCGTGCTGGCCGACGCCGGCATTGCCTGGCGAGGGGCCCGGGTAAGCGCCAAGGTGCTTGAGAAGGGCGGCGGCTCCCAGGAGTTCGATTTCCTCGGCGCGCATCGCAATCATCTGGTCTACTGGTCGTGCAAGACGGACGCGAAGCTGACCAACGACAAGCTTTTTGAAGTGGATGCGCTTCGTGACGGCATTGCCGGATCGGATTTTCACATTGCCGGCTTGTTGCACGCAGCCCCAGTCATGCCGACGATGCGCGCCAAGGCGCGGCGAATGAATCTGCATATGGTCTGCGCCCTGGAAGACGATGCAGCGGCTCAGGTTATTCGCATCAGCGGTGGTTGACGTGACGGTGCAGGCATTGCTACCTATCCACGGCGTGAGCATTCGCATGCGCTTCGTGGAGTCGTCCAATCCGGGTTTCTTCCACCACGCCGCGCTGGCCAGCTGGCTGCGCACGATCCTCGATGGCCCGGAGGATTTCGATCTGGCTCTGGGGCTTGAGGCGCCGCAGCAGGGTCAGACGCGCTTCCCGGCCGGAAGCGATTATTTCTTCCGCGTCGTCGGTATCGGCGATCGCGGTCGTGAACTGATCGCGTCGATACCGGACGCAACCCGACAGGCCCGCGCATGGGATGCGCCGATGCCGTTTCGCAACAACTGGAAGTTCGAGGCCATGGAAACATGGATGGGGGGAGAGCCTGTTTCAGGTCCCGAGGTTGTGCTTGATGCGCAGGAGCTGGCGTGTCAGCGCGCCTGGCTTGCCTCGCGCCGCGAGGTGATCCTGCGCTTTGTCTCGCCCTGGCGCGTGTTGCGCCCAAAGGAGCAGCGAGGCAGGGCGAAGGGCGATGCCCGCTATTGCCGTGATGCGGCCGATCTGGCGGCGGATGCACTCTGGCTCAGGCGTATCGCCGATTCGCTGATCAGCCTGATTGAGCGCCGTGGAGGCAAGCCGCCGCAGCTTCCCGATCCGGGCAGTCCGGATGCGACGCTGGATCTTTTCTGGGCCAATTATGCCTATCGCAAGGGGGATGGTCGTTCCCAGCCGATGGGCGGCTTGATGGGAGAGATCCGGCTGCGTCATCCGGGATCGCTTGCCCCCGCATGGCTGGACATGCTGGTTCTGGCTCAGTTCCTTGCGGTGGGTCAGCGGCGCGCCTTCGGCAACGGAGCCTTCCGCATCCTGGATGAATGCGGCGAGGCCCTGCTGCCGGTCGAGGGCATGGGCGGCTGGCTGGAGCGTGCGATGGAAGAGGAAAACCTGCTGGCAGCCTGGCGGGGGATTGCCGGAGAATCCTCCGGCGAGGCCGAGGATGAGGCTGAGGAGGAAATCGCCGGGTCTGAGGCCGAGCCCTGGGATGCCGATAGCATGCGTTCGCTGGCCGGGCGCCTTTTGCGCGGCGAATATACCCCGCCTCCGATGCACGGCTTTGTGCATGAGGATGCCGATGGCGGCCTGCGCCCGCTGGCGGCCGCGCCGCTGCGCGATCGCGTGCTGCAGCGCGCCGTGCATCAGCAGCTTTCGCCGGCCCTGGATACGCTGATGAATGCCGCCAGCTTCGGCTATCGCACCGGCCGCTCGCGGCATCGCGCCCGGGATCTGATTCAGAGCCTGTATCGGGAGGGCTATCGCTGGGTGTTCGAGTCCGACATCCGCCATTTCTTCGACTCGGTGGACTGGGAGCGGCTGCGCGTGCGCCTGGATGCGCTGTTGCGTGACGAACGGCTGACCCGCGCCGTGCTGGCCTGGATGCGCGCGCCGGTGCTCTATCAGGGCCGCCGCATCGTGCGTGAGCGCGGCCTGCCGCAGGGCTCTCCGCTGTCGCCACTGCTGGCCAATCTGATGCTCGACGATTTCGATCACGATCTGACCGATGCCGGCTGTCGCCTGGTGCGCTTTGCCGATGATTTCGTGATTGTCGCGAAAAGCCGCGCGGCGGCCGAAAGGGCCGGGGAACTGGCCAGAAGGGCGCTGGTCGATCTGGGCTTGGCGCTCAACGAGGAGAAAACGCGCATCGTTCCGTTTGCCGAGGGCTTTCGCTTCCTCGGCTTTGTCTTCGTCAACGGCCTGGCGGTCGAGGCCGCGCCGCGCCGTGCCGACGATGCCGGCAGAATCCCCGAGCAGAGCTGGTTGGCGCGCGTGGTGCATGAGCAGAAGGATGCGCGCGCGCAGTCGCTCGAAGCGGGCGAGCCGGTGGGCTTCGGCCATTTCGAGGATGCCGGCCAGATGCTGGTCTTCTGCGGGGAGCCCTCGGTGGTGATGACGCGCGAGGGGCGCGTGTGCATCGAGCGCGACGATGCGCGCCTGCACGAGGTTCCCTGGTCGCATCTGGATGGCATGGTGCTCTTTGGCCGCCATCATCTGACGACGCCGGCCATCCATGCCGCGCTGAACGCCGGCGTGCCGATTCATCTGGCTTCGAGCTTCGGCCATTATCGCGGCATGATTGCGGGGCCGGATAAGGCGGCGCGGACCGATCTGTGGATGCGCCAGCATGAGCTGGCCGCCGATGAGGCCCGTGCCCTGCCCGCGGCCCGTTCGCTGGTGGAAAGCCGCATCCGCCACATGCGCGAGACGCTGCGCCGCCGCGAGGGGGTGGCGGTCGAATCCCTGAGCGAGATGGATCGCCTGCTCGCAAGGCTTCCCTCCTGCGCCTCGCGCGAGGAACTCAACGGCATCGAGGGTACCGCCGCACGGGGGTATTTCGGCGAGATTCGTCGCCAGCTCGATCCCGGCTGGGGATTCGAGGGCCGACGGCGCAGGCCCGCGCCCGATCCGTTCAATGCGCTGCTTTCGCTGGGATATACATTGCTCTATGCCCATGTGGACACGCTGTTGCGCGCCGATGGGCTACTGCCCGAAATCGGCTTCTACCATCGGCCGCGCTCCGGTCATGCGGCGCTGGCCTCCGATCTGATG
>RFHG01000159.1 GCA_003696465.1 Gammaproteobacteria bacterium
GAACAGCTCGGCCATCCAGCGCGGCACGCTGGCGCCGCACCGGCCGGCAAACTCCACCACGCGGGCGAAGTTGGTCACCGGCAGGATGCCCGGGACAATGGGGATATCGATGCCTGCGGCGCGCGCCCGGTCGCGAAAACGCAAAAAGGTGCCGATATCGAAGAAGAACTGGCTGATGGCGCGACTGGCGCCGGCATCGACCTTGCGCTTGAGGTTGTCGAGATCGGCCTGCAGGGAAGAGGCTTCGGGGTGTTTTTCCGGGTAGGCGGCGACGCTGATTTCAAAATCGGCGATGCGCTTCAGTCCCGCCACCAGGTCGGCGGCATAGGCGTAGCCCTGCGGATGTGGAACATAGCGCGACTGGCCGTCGGGCGGATCGCCCCGCAGGGCGACGATGTGGCGGATGCCCTCCTCCCAGTAGCGCCGGGCGATGGCGTCGATCTCCTGGCGGCTGGCGTCGACGCAGGTCAGGTGCGCCGCCGGCTCCAGGGCGGTTTCGCGCCGCAGGCGCACCACGGTGGCGTGGGTACGTTCACGCGTCGAGCCGCCCGCGCCGTAGGTGACGGAAACATAGCGCGGGCGCAAAGGCTCGAGCCGCTTGATGGCGCGCCAGAGCGACGCCTCGGCCTCGGCGGTTTTCGGCGGGAAGAATTCGAAGGAAACCTCGACATTTTTCGGTAGCGGCGCGGCGACCGCCATGTGGGCGACGGGCACGGGCAAGGCATCCCTCCTGGACGATAAAACAAATTTCAGACGATTCTAACACAGCCCGCCAGACAACAAGCCAAATTTTCAACCGTCCCCGGCCTCGGGCATCGGGCACCAAGCATCTTCCAGCAGCTCCAGGGCGCGCGAATGCCAGGAGAGGACCGCGGTACGCCGGTGCATGCGAGCCATCAGCTGCGGGTAGCGTTCACGGATCACCTCGGTGGCGAAATCGGCCAGAAAGCGCGATTTCAGTTCGGCACGCGCCCGGTCTGGACCGATCTCCTCGTAGGGAACCGAAGCAAGCAGCAGAAAGCCGTCGTCCGGAATCCGCCCTTCCTGCATGTTTGCCTCAATGATGCCGGCGGCTCGGGCGATGGGATCGGCCAGGTTCGGACTGTAAGGACCAATAATCAGCGCCAGGTTCGGGGTGTGGAGAAAATCGAAGCCGCGCCCCAGGCAGATCATCCACTCCCGGTGCTGGATATCCAGGGCGCGTGCCTTGCCGCGCATGCGACAGGTCCACTCCAGGTTGCCGCGCAGAAGCCTGGCCAGGTCATGCCGCATCTGCCGGTGCATGTCGGGAAAGAGGGATTCGAGACGGCCATCGATGGCATCACCTCCCTCGGCGGCCAGAGTGGACAGATCCAGCACCTCGCCGCTCTGGCCGTGCAGAATCAGCGCGTCCTCGTCGGTTTCGAAACCGCAGATGACCGGATAGACCGCCACGTGCCGGGCACCGAAAATCGCTTCGGCCTGCTGGCGGATGCGCAGGGTAAACGTGAAGGCGGCCTCGGTATCATAGTTGAAACCGGCGCAGCCCCGCTTTCGGTCGCCGCGGGAAAAATGGTAGGTGATCAGAATGAGCACGCGACGACCTTCGGCAACCTCGCGCTGGACCGAATGCGCCAGCACCTCACCCAAATGAGGCCAGCCGAGATCGAACATCCCACCGAGATTGCGGAAGGGCTGGATAATGCCGGGTGGCGTCTGGGTGACCACCGGTATGTCAATGCGCCCGTCCATGCACTTGAGTACCGCGATGGCGGTGGGGTGCCGGGCCCGGTAGAGGTCGCGCGCCAGGCGCGCCTCGGGGCTGCGGTAGGCTTCGGTGTGCCGGCGCGCCAGTTCGAACACCCAGTCGATACGTTCCGCGATCGGACCCTCGTAAACAGCCATGCAGCCTCCTTGCGGCAATGGCGGAGCTCGAGTCAAAATATACCAGTGTTCTATTTTTGTCCAACTCTCCGCCGGAAACAAACCGGTTTCAGCTGCTATACTGAGCCCGAACCGGCCAAAGGAGGAGTCTCATGCCCTACGTCAATATCAAGATCACGCGCGAAGGCGCCACCGCCGAGCAGAAGGCCGAACTGATCAGGGGGGCCACCGAACTGCTGCAACGGGTGCTGAACAAGAACCCAGCCACCACCGTGGTGGTCATCGAGGAAGTCGAGACCGACAACTGGGGCATCGGCGGCGAGACGGTGACGGCACGAAGGAAAAGAGGAGAATAAAACCGGGTGATTACCTGCTCATCCGGATAAAAAGCTATTTTTGCACCACGACCTCGACATCACCGGTGCGCTTGAGGATATCAATACCGACATCCTCGCGATAACGGACCAGATGCAGGTCGAGCCGTGCCGTTCCTACGCTCAGGCCGGTCAGCCAGATTTCATCGACAAAACCGGGCAGGACCGGATGGCGAAAGAGCAGCCGA
>RFHG01000160.1 GCA_003696465.1 Gammaproteobacteria bacterium
CTATCTGGACTTTGCCTCCCCGGTCTCGGGTCTGGGCTCCAAGCTGGGCATCGATGCCACCAACAAGTGGCCGGGCGAGACCGAGCGCGAGTGGGGCCGACCCATCCGCATGAGCGAGGAAGTGAAACAGCGGGTGGATGCCATGTGGCAGGAGCTGGATCTCGACTGACAGCCCCGGCCTTGATAATTGCGCCGATTGCGCCACACTTCCTCGACAGACATTCCATGGAAACAGGGGGGAAATGATGCGACACATCATGGTGCTCAATGCCAAGGGCGGTTCCGGCAAGACGACCATCGCCACCAATCTTGCCGCCGCGCTGGCGGTACAGGGCAAGTCCGTCGGCCTGGCCGACTTCGACCCGCAGGGCTCAAGCATGGCCTGGCTGGAGGCCCGTCCACCGGCCCGGCCCCCCATCCCCGGCTATGCCGCCTGGCAGGGCAAGTACCGGCCGGCGAGAAACCTCGACTTCCTTATCATGGATGCCCCGGCTGCGGTACACGGCAAGGAGCTCAACGCCCTGCTGCGCAAGGCCGAGACCATCATCATCCCGGTTCTCCCCTCGCCCATCGACATGCGCGCGGCGCAGCAATTCATCGAGGAGGTGAAGAAAAGCGGCCGGGTGGCCCGCAAGCAGGCCAAGATCGCGCTGGTCGCCAACCGGGTGCGTGAATGGACCCGAATCTGGGGCGAACTGGAGGAGTTCCTGCGTCGCCAGCGCATCCCCGTGCTCACCCACTTGCGCGAATCGCAGAACTACATCCGGGCAGCGGAACAGGGCCTTGGCATCTTCGAATTCGCTCCGGCCGCCACGGCCATCGATCGTGATCAGTGGCACCCCATCCTGCGCTGGGTCAGGAGCAAGCGCAGTCAGCCCTGAAGACATGAACCGCGCGCTGCTTGCGTACGACACATGAAAAATCTGCAGGGAGGAAAAGCCATGAAAATGAAGACGCATGTCTGCAGCCGCATCCTGCTGGGCCTGCTGTTGCTGGCGGCAAGCGGGATGCTATCCGCCGCCGAGGGCTGGCCGGTGGTCTGCCGGCCGGATGCAAAGACCCATCTGGTGTATACGCCCGCCGATGGCGGCTGGCTCACCATCACCGGCCTGCGCCCGGCACCCCGCGGAGCACGCGAACGTCTGCCCGCGGCGGGCCAGTGCGCCTTTTACGACCGGCCCATGAACCGTGATGGGGAGAAGACCGTGAACGGACGGCTGGAATTTACCCTGCGCCTGCCGACGCGGGATGTGCGTAACCTGCAGGTGGTGCCACTGGGGCGTGGCAGCAGCATTCTGGCGCGCAACGGGCGCCTGAACGACTTCTTCCGCCCCATTCTGCGTGGGCAGGTATTCCGTTTCATGGCGCGTCGAACTGGACGGGGCAAGTACGAGATCACTTCCCTCGACTATGACACCAGTCGCCTTGGCCGCGGGGCGCCCAGGGCCGTACCGGCCCCATCCGGCAGCCGTTCGGGCAGCGAGGTCCCCCGGGCACGGACGGCCAGTGGTGGCCGCGTCACCGCCCGCCCGGCAGGCCCTGCCGGAGAAGACTGTCTGTCGTTCAATCGCGACAACCTGCGGGTCAAGAAGATTCAGGGACGCTGGAAGATTGTCGATGGCCATCAGTGGCTGTTCGACTTTGATGGCAAGCGCAATGAGGCCGACCAGGCCATGCGTCTTATCCGGCACTATCGGATGGACAGTGTCTGTTATGTGGGCCGGCCGCATCCGGGGATGACCTATCTGCTGTCGCGTGGTCGTCCGCCACGGGGCAGCTATCGTGGCGAGGACTGCGTGAGCTTCAACCCGAACCGGGTCGAGGCCAGGCGTATCAACGGGCGATGGAAGGTGGTCGAGGGCAGCCACTGGGTATTCGATTTTGGCAACAAGGCGGAGGCCGCCCGCCAGGCCGTGCAGCTGATACGCAAGTACGGCTTCCGCAAGAGCTGTTTCGTGGGCCGGCCCGATCCCTCGTTCGAATACCTGCGCAAGTAGGCTCAGAGGCGGGCAAGGAGGGCCGCCGGATCGGCGTTATCCACGCCGCGCTCCAGGGGTACGCATTCGAGCCGGATCGAAAGGTTCAGGGTCTGCCCCGAAGGCGCGCGCAACTGGCTCGAGCGGATGGCCGAGCGGATGCGGTTGGCGATGATCTCCGCCTCCTCTGGCTCGGCCTCAAGAAACAGCAGCCAGCCGTCCTCGCCACGCCGGGCCAGCCAGTGGGGCACGGTAACGGCGCCATGGATCATGCGCCGCAGCTGCTGACAGGCATGCTCC
>RFHG01000161.1 GCA_003696465.1 Gammaproteobacteria bacterium
GAACCCCGCAGGGGCGCGTTCCCGGCCGCGTTTTCTTTGGTTCGTTTCTTTTGCGCGTGCAAAAGAAATGAACTCGTGCCCGCGCAGCGGGTACGAAACAGTGAAACCGGGGGTAGGCTCTTTTCTGCTTGGGCATGAGCAAGCAAAGAAAGTGGGGCGCGCTCGCGCAAGCGAGTGTGCAACTGCATGCCGGACAGCTGGAAGTCCTGTTCGCTGAGGCTGTGTGTAACGGGACCGAGGCCACCGTATCCAACTCGAGAGTTTGGATGTAGGGGGAGAGGGGGGAGGGGGAAGAGCGTAAACCTTGAGTACTGGCTCAGCGATACTCCCGCATCCACTCCGGTCGCCGGTCGCGGCAGCCGTGTGCGCGGCGCTTCCAGGCGCTGGCGAACACCTTGGCGGCACAATCGCCGTCACAGCTCGGGCCGGTGATGCCTTCGTTGGCGCGTTCGATCTCCTCGCTGTAGGTGATCAGTGCGCGCCGGAGCTTGGTCATGAGGCTGTTGTCGAGGTGGAAGCCGCGGTCGGCCAGGGCCTGTTCCAGGGCTTCGAAGTGGATCTGGCGCAGGTCGTAGCTCACGCCGACCACATTGGGCCGGATCCAGCGGGTGCCAAGCACGCCGCGTGCATCGACCAGCAGCAGCATCGCGCTGCGCGCCTGATCCTCCTCGGCATGGGGGCCGCGAAAACAGATCTCGCGGTGCTTGATGATGGGCTCTTGCTTGCGTTCCATGACACAAGAGCTTAGACCCTGCAGGGGATTTATCAAGCAGCAGCGTCCGGCAGGCGCCCGCCGCTGACGCGCTCGAGCCCGGCCAGGTCGGTACGTGTCTGTACTTCCACGAATCCGCCCCCCTGCAGCAGCTGGCGTACGGCAGGGCCCTGTTCGTGCCCGTGCTCCAGCAGCAGCCAGCCACCGGGCGTCAGGTGGCGGGGGGCCTCGGCGCTGATCATTTTCAGGTCATCCAGCCCTTCAGGGCCGGAAACCAGGGCGTGGCGCGGCTCGAAGGGCAGACCTTCCCGCAGCAGGTGGGGGTCGTCCTCGGCGATATAGGGCGGGTTGCTGCAGATGAGGTTCCAGGCCGGTTCGCCGGCTACTGCCTCGAACCAGCCGCCGTGGCGGAATGCCACATGCTCCAGATTCAGCCGGGCGGCGTTTTCGTGGGCCAGCGCCAGGCTGTCGGGATCGATGTCCGTTGCGGTGATCTGCCAGTCGGGGCGCTCGCTGGCCAGCGCTAGGGCAATGGCACCGCTGCCGGTGCCGAGGTCGAGCACCCGGGCATGCGGTGGCAGTGGCAGTTCCAGTGCCCACTCGACCAGGGTCTCGGTATCCGGGCGCGGTACCAGGGCGCGTGCATCACAGCCCAGCTCCAGCGACCAGAATTCCCGCCGCCCCAGCACATGGGCCAGCGGGCGCCCTTCCAGGCGCTGGTCGAGCAGGGTCTGGATCTGGTCCAGTGCGGTCTGTTCCAGCGGGTGTTCGGGCCAGGCCATGAGCCAGCTTCTGGGTTTGCCCAGCACTTCGGCCAGCAGCAGCTCGGCCTCCAGGCGCGGGCTGTCGCTCACGGGTGCGAGTTTGCGGGTCAGTTGCGCGAGGCGTTCGCGCAGGGTCATGCCTGTTCGGCCAGCGCCGCCAGCTGGTCGGCCTGGTATTCGCGGATCAGCGGTTCGATGACCAGGTCGAGGTCGCCATCCATGATCTCGTCGAGCTTGTACAGGGTGAGATTGATGCGATGGTCGGTGACCCGCCCCTGCGGGAAGTTGTAGGTGCGGATGCGTTCCGAACGGTCACCACTGCCTACCAGGCTACGCCGGGTTGCGGCCTGCTCGGCGTGCTGGCGCTCGCGCTCGCGCTCCAGCAGCCGGGCGGCCAGCAGCGACATGGCCCGGGCCTTGTTCTTGTGTTGCGAGCGCTCGTCCTGGCATTCGACCACGATGCCGGTGGGCAGGTGGGTGATGCGAATGGCGTAGTCGGTCTTGTTGACGTGCTGGCCGCCGGCCCCCGAGGCGCGGAAGGTGTCGATGCGCAGGTCGTTGGCGTCGATGTCGACGGCATCCACCTCCTCGACCTCCGGCATGACGGCCACGGTGGCGGCCGAGGTGTGGATGCGCCCCTGCGACTCGGTCTCGGGCACGCGCTGCACGCGGTGGGCACCGGACTCGAACTTGAGCCGCGAATACACGCCGCGGCCGACGATACGGGCAATGATCTCGCGATAGCCGCCGTGTTCGCCCTCGCTGGCGCTGAGGATCTCCACCTGCCAGCCATGGCGCTCGGCATAGCGGCCGTACATGCGGAACAGGTCGCCGGCGAACAGGGCCGCCTCGTCGCCGCCGGTTCCGGCGCGGATTTCCAGGAACACGTTGCCGGCATCGTGCGGGTCGGCCGGAATCAGCAGCCGCTGCAGTTCATCTTCCAGCTCGGGCAGGCGCTGTTCGATCTGCTGCAGCTCCTCCTCGGCCATGGCGCGCAGCTCGGGGTCGTTCTCGTCCAGCATCTCGCGGGTGGTCTCCCTGGCCTCGAGCAGTGCCTGGTATTCGGCCCAGGCCCGCGCCACCGGCTCGAGCTGGCTGTACTCCTGCGAATAGCGGCGGAAGCGTGCCTGGTCGGCGATCACGTCGGGGTCCGAGAGCAGCCCGGCGAGCTCTTCGTACCGGTCGTGCAGGCCCTCGAGCTTGCTGCGGATGGAATCCTTCATCGCCGTTTCGGGTCGTCCTCGTCGAGGCCCAGCAGGCTGCGGGCCTGGTCGATCAGGTCACTGCGGCCCTCGCGCGCCAGTTCGTTCAGGCGCTGCGTGGGGGCATGGGTAAGCTTGTTGGTCAGGGTATGGGCCAGCCAGGCCAGGGCCTCGTCCGGCGACTTGCCGCGGGCGATCATGCCGCGTGCCCGCTGCAGCAGCTCGTCGGCTGTGCGCGCGGCGCCGGAGCGGTATTCGGTGATGGTTTCCACCGCACCCTGGCCGCGCAGCCAGCCGAGGAACTCGTCCACCCGGCTGTCGATGATCTCCTCGGCCTGGGCGGCAGCCTCCTGGCGCGAGGCGATGTTCTCCTCGATGACCGCCTGCAGGTCGTCGACGGTGTAGAGAAAGACATCGTCCAGCTCGCCGACTTCCGGCTCGATGTCGCGTGGCACGGCGATGTCCACCATGAACATGGGCCGGTGGCGGCGCTCCTTCAGCGCCCGTTCCACCATGCCCTTGCCAAGAATCGGCAGCGGACTGGCGGTGGAGGAAATGATGATGTCGGCCTCGGCCAGCCGTTCCGGCAGGCCCGGCAGGGTCAGGGCCTCGCCGCCGAACAGTTCGGCCAGTCTCTCCGCCCGGTCCAGACTGCGGTTGGCCACCAGCATGCGGCCGATGCGGTTGGCGCTCAGATGGCGGGCAGTGAGTTCGATGGTCTCGCCGGCGCCAATGAGCAGGGCCGTCTGCCGGTCCAGTTCACCGAAGATCTGCCGTGCCAGACTGACGGCGGCAAAGGCCACCGAGACCGCGCTCTCGCCGATGGCCGTATCGGTGCGCACCTGCTTGGCCACCGAGAAGGCATGCTGGAACAGCCGCCCGAGCTGTCGCCCCAGGGTGCCGGCATGGCGCGCATCCTGCCAGGCCGACTTGAGCTGGCCGAGGATCTGCGGCTCGCCCAGGACCAGGGAGTCGAGTCCGCAGGCCACCCGCAGCAGATGACGGATGGCCTCGGGGCCGCGGTGCACATAGGCATAGCGGCCCAGTTCGCCTTCCGGCACCCCGTGGGTGGCTGACATCCATTCCAGCAGTATGTGCTCGGCATCCGGCTGCTCGCGGTCCATACGACAGTAGAGTTCGGTACGGTTGCAGGTGGAGACGATCACCGCCTCGAGCACCGGCTCCAGTGCCTTGAGCGAGCGGAGCGACTCATCCATGCGCTCAGGGGCAAAGGCCACCTTCTCGCGGACTTCCACGGGGGCGGTCTTGTGATTGATGCCGAGCGCGAGCAGGGACATGGCACTCCGGAATAAGGGACAGCACGGGCAAACGCGCAATTTTGGGGCATGGGCAGGGTGAATACAAGAGACGCCACCGGCGGTCGGGTTGCCACCGGGGTTGCCACCGCGGCCTGTGGAGAAATCTCCGCCGCTTCCTTATAGTAGCTGAAACAGTGGCTCCGGGAGGGTCCGGCGGGAGGCCGGGCGCCGGGCCGCTCCCGCCCCCGCGAGAGGGGCCGTCTGCAAGCTGCGAGGGACAATGAACGCGACGCGAATCATCGGACTCTGTGCCCTGACCACGCTGCTGTTGGCGGGTTGTTCGGCACCTGCGCCCCGTTCCGGTGGCGAGCAGGCCGCTCCGCCGCCAGCGGCACCCCAGCCCCCGGCTGCCAGCGAGGAAACGGGCGAGGAACAGCGCGAGGGCCTGATCCTGTTCGAGCTGCTGGCGGGCGAACTGGCCGGGCGCGAGGGCGATCTGGCCACCGCCGCCCAGGCCTATGCCGAGGCGGCGTGGGAGACGCGTGATCCGGATGTGGCCGAGCGGGCCACCCGCATTGCGCTCTATGCCGGCCAGCTCCAGTTGGCCCTGCGCTCGGCCAATCGCTGGGCACAGCTGCAACCCGACAACATCGAGGCCCACCAGGTCCTGGGCGTGCTGTATGCCCGCATGGGTCAGGTCGATACTGCGGTGCATCACCTGCAGCGGGTCATCGAATCGGGCGAGGACGTTGAGGGCGGTTATCGGCTGGTGGGCGGGCTGTTGTCGCAGCAGATACCGGCCGAGCATGCGCTCGAGGTCATGCGCGGGCTGGTGGCCCTGCACCCGGACAGGCACGAGGCCTGGCAGTCGCTGGCCGCGCTGGCCATGAAACTCAAGCGGCCGGATGCCGCCCTGCCTGCGGTCGAAAAGGCCCTCGAGCTGGATTCCGAATCGGTCGAGTCGCGCCTGTTGCATGCGCAGGTCCTGCTGGAGCTGGGGCAGAAGGAGCGTGCCCTGGACGAGGCGCGGCGCCTGGTTGACGAGCATCCGGGGCGCAACGACATCCGCCTGGCCCTGGCCCAGATGCTGGTTCAGAGTGGCGAGTACGAGCGGGCGCGCCAGCGCTTCGAGCAGGTGCTCACTCGCCAGCCGGACAATGCCGATCTGGTCTATACCCTAGCCCTGCTCAATCTGGAGATGAAGCGCTACAAGGATGCCCGGCGCTATCTCGAGCGTGTGCTGTCGATGGGCAAGCACGTCTACGATGCCAGCTACTATCTGGGCCGCATTGCCGAACAGGAAGGCGATTTCCGTCAGGCGGCCTCCTGGTATCTGCGGGTCACCGACGGGCCGTACCAGCGCGAGGCCCAGGCCCGGGTGGCGGTGATGCTGGCGCGGCTGGGGCGGGTCGAGGAGGCGCGCGAACACCTGCGCCGCATGCGGCAGCAGGCCGCCACGGCCGACGAACAGGTGCAGCTCTACCTCATGGAAGGAGAGATCCTGATCGAGGCCGGGCGACTGCAAGAAGCGCGCAAGCTGTACCAGGATGCGCTCAAGACCTTCCCCGACAACCCCGACCTGCTCTACGGGCTGGCCATGCTGGCCGAGCAGGAGGGTGATCTGGAGACCATGGAGCGCCTGCTCAAGCAGCTGCTGGCCCGCAACCCCGAGGATGCGCGGGCCCTCAACGCCCTGGGCTATGTGCTGGCAGATCGTACCGAGCGCTACATGGAGGCGCTGGGCTTCATCCGCCGGGCGCTCGAGATCAGTCCCGACGACCCGGCCATTCTCGACAGCATGGGCTGGGTGCTGTACCGGCTGGGCAAGCCCGAGGAGGCGCTGAAGTACCTGCAGCGCGCGCACAAGAAACTGCTGGATGACGAGATCGGCAGTCATCTGGCCGAGGTGTTGTGGAAGCTGGGGCGCAAGAAAGAGGCCCGGCAGGTGCTCGAGCAGGTGAAGAAGGCCTTCCCCGACAGCGAGGTCGTCCGCCGCACGGAGCGGCTGATCGGCCCGTGAAGCGCGGACTCGTTCTGATTGCGGCACTGTTGCTCGGTGCCTGTGCCGGAGGCCCGCGGCCACTGCCGGAGGCAGGTGATCGCACCCGGCAGGCCCTCGAGCGGCTGGAGTCCTGGCACCTGGAGGGCCGCATCGCCGTGCGTCACGACGGCCAGGGCGGGCAGGGCCTGCTGTACTGGGACCAGGCCGACGCGAGCGATTTCACCCTGCGCCTGCTGGATGCCCTGGGCCGTCAGCAGCTCATCATCCGGGGCCGGGCCGGCCGGGTCATGCTGCAGACCCGCGACGGTGCACGGCAGGAGGCGGACAGCACCGAGGCCCTGATGCAACAGACCCTGGGCTGGTCGGTACCCCTGAGTCCCCTGCGCTGGTGGATACGGGGCTTGCCGGCGCCGCGGGATGCGGGCGGCGAAATCCTGCAGGCCGAACCCGGCAGCAGCGGCATCCCCTACACCATGCTGCGGCAGGACGGCTGGGAGATTCGCTATCTGCGCCACCAGTGGGTGGACGGTCTGCCGCTGCCGGCCCTGCTCGAACTGCGTCACGACACCCTGCGCCTGCGACTGGTGATCGAAGCATGGTCTCCGAAGTCGACCTGACCCCGCTGGGCGATACCCCGCGCTGGCCGGCCCCCGCCAAGCTCAACCTGTTCCTGCACGTCACCGGCCGGCGGGGCGATGGCTATCACCTGCTGCAGACCGTGTTCCAGTTTCTCGACCATGGTGACGAACTGGCCTTCCTGCCCGCCGAGGATGAACAGATCTGCCGCCAGGGCAGTGTTCCGGGCGTGCCTGAGGAAGACGACCTCATCATCCGCGCGGCGCATCTGCTGGCACGGCATACGGGCTGTCGCCGGGGCGTCACCATCGCCGTGCGCAAGCGTCTGCCCATGGGTGGCGGGCTGGGTGGAGGCAGCTCCGATGCGGCCACAGTGCTGGTGGCCCTCAACCGGCTCTGGGGGCTGGATCTGTCCACCGAAGAACTGGCGCGCCTCGGGCTGGAGCTGGGAGCCGATGTACCGGTCTTCATCCATGGCCAGGCGGCCTGGGCCGAGGGCGTGGGCGAGCGCCTGCAGCCGGTGCAGCTGCCGGAGCCCTGGTACCTGGTCCTCAGGCCGCCAGTATCCGTTTCCACCGCCACGGTTTTCGGCCATCCCCGATTGACACGCAACAGCGCGCCAATCACAATATGCGACTTTCTTTCGGGCAGGGGAGAAAACGTCTGCGAACCGGTGGTGCGCAGCCTGCACCCGGAGGTGGGCGAGGTGCTCGACTGGCTCGGCCAGCATGCGCCGCATCCCGCGCGCATGACCGGTACCGGGAGCTGCGTGTTCGCCGCCTTCGAAGACCGGGCCACGGCCCGGGCGGTGCTGGAGCAGGCCCCTGCCGAATGGGAAGGGTTCGTGGCCCGGGGCCGCAACCGTTCCCCCCTGCTGGACCGGCTGGACCTGGAAACCGCCAGCGCACGCGGCTGATCCGGGCCGGCAAGGCAGGGAAGGGAGAGCGAACCCGCAGGGTTCCGCAGTAATCCTGCCGGACATGCCGCGAAGCGGCATTGGGGTCGGCGAACAGGTTGTTGGGCCGTCGCCAAGTGGTAAGGCACCGGATTTTGATTCCGGCATGCGCAGGTTCGACCACCGCGCA
>RFHG01000162.1 GCA_003696465.1 Gammaproteobacteria bacterium
AAACAAGCATCCCAAGGTCCGCATGGAGACCAGCAAGGGCACACTCCTCATCGAGCTGTATCCCGAAAAGGCGCCCGAAACGGTAGAGAACTTTCTGCAGTACGTCCGCGACGGTTTTTACGATGGCACCATCTTCCATCGGGTGATCCCCGGATTCATGATCCAGGGCGGCGGATTCGATGCAGAAATGAACGAAAAGCCCACCCGGGCGCCGATCAGGAACGAGGCCGACAACGGGCTTTCCAACACCACCGGCACCATCGCCATGGCGCGTACACCCAACCCCGACTCGGCCACCTCGCAATTCTTCATCAATGTGTCCGACAACACCTTCCTCGACTATCGCAGCCCGACACCCGATGGCTATGGCTATGCCGTGTTCGGCAAGGTGATCGAGGGCATGGATGTGGCCAACAGCATTGTCTCGGTGCCCACCGGCAACCATGGCATGCACCAGGACGTGCCGCGCGAGCCCGTCGTCATCGAGAAGGTGACCCTCGTCGAGGAATGAGCGAGACCCTGTTCATTTCCGACCTGCATCTCGACGCGGATCGACCGCAGATTACCGAGGGGTTTCATGCACTCCTCGCTGGCAGGGCCCGCCAGGCGCGGGCCCTGTACATACTGGGCGACCTGTTCGAGTACTGGATCGGCGACGACGACCCGCAGGATCGCCACGCCCCTACGCTGGAGGCAATCGCCGCCCTGGTCGAACACGGGGTTCCGGTCTTTTTCCTGCCGGGCAACCGCGACTTTCTGCTCGGAGAAAGGGCGCTGGCGCGCAGCCGCATGCAACTGCTGCCAGACGAGGTGGTGGTCGATGTGGAGGGCACGCCCACCCTGCTGATGCACGGCGATCTGCTCTGCACCGACGATGTGGACTACCAGGCCATGCGCCGGCAGTTCCGCGACCCCGCATGGCAGCGCGCCTTTCTGGCCCTGCCCTGGCCGGAACGCGAGGCGCAGGTGCGGGCCCTGCGCGCGCGCAGCCGCGAGGCCACCTACGACAAGCCGCAGGACATCACCGATGTAAATCCGCAGGCCGTAGTCGCAGCCCTGCGCAAACATGGAGTCACCGACCTCGTCCACGGGCATACCCATCGCCCGGCCATCCATGAACTGGAGGTCGACGGCCAACCGGCACGCCGGATGGTGCTCGGCGACTGGTATCGCGAGGGCAGCCTGCTCATTTGCTCGGGGCCGGAGCGGGTGCTGGAGCGCCTGCCTCTTTAGCCTCTGGCGTCTCACTGGCCTGAACAGGCGCCTCTTTCCCGGGCTGCACCTGGATTTGGTAATGACGATAGCCCTTGGGCAGCTCGAACAGGGCCGTGCTTACCGCCTTGTCCCGTTCGAAATCGAGCAGTTCGCGGGTTGCGCCGGCCTCGTTGCGCTCGTACAGGGGGAAGCCCTCCTCCAGCCCCTTGCCGGGATGGAAGATCAGGTTCGACAGCATGCAGGGGTCCTGCAATTCCTTCGGCGTCTTGTAAAGATTGCGCGCCTGTTCCCCGGCCAGCGCCTCGCGGTATTCACGCAGGGCCTTGCGTGCGTCATCGAGCAGGCCGGGGGCGCTGACCGTCTCCATGCACAGGCGGGCATTGACGAAATCCTTCTGCTGTACCGGTTTCCGCCCCCCCACCGTGGGGGCCGCCTCGTCCACACTCTGCTTCTTCACCCGCTCAAGGGCGTAGGGAGGCGTAATCCCCACCTCGTGAAAGGGGATGTCCAGCACCGTACGGTCTTCGTGCGTCACACTGTGGATGCCGCGCGTGCGCCGGTCATAGAGCAGATAATCGCCCTCGTCCCGGCCCTCGTCCATGCGCAGGAAGTCGGGCGTGACGATCATGCGCGAGGTATAGGGCTCGATACCCGGCTCGGCCTCGCGAAAGTGCATCACAGTGGCCTTCACCGTCTGCGTTTCGTGCGGGGACGAGGCATCAGCGGTCTTTCCGGAGACGTTTACCGGCGCCTCCTCCCCACAGGCAGAAAGCAGCAGCAATGCACTCAGAAGCAGCAGTCTTTTCACAATCTCTCCTCGATTCACAAGACAATAACGGGTCGTGTCAGGGTGCCTCCAGGGCCTCCAGTGCCGCCAGCTCCTCATCGGAAAAGCCGGCGGCCCTGCGCGCCTCGACATGAAACGGCCCGCGCAGGGTACCACGCATGTAGGCCTGAATGAGACGCCGGAACTCGGCCTCGGGTTCCAGCCCGCGTTCGGCACAAAGGTGGCGAAACCAGCGGCTGCCAATGGCCACATGACCGATCTCTTCCT
>RFHG01000163.1 GCA_003696465.1 Gammaproteobacteria bacterium
AAGAAGTGCAAGAGCTGCTGGGCCGTACCGGGCAAGACCTGGTTCACCTCGCGTCATCACCGCGAAACACCCTATCGCATCGAGAAGGGTGAGGCCGATGTAGGCATCGTCTGGACCACCGAGGTCAAGCATGCCCAGGCGGAAGGACGCGCGGTGGAAGGTGTGCCCATCCCTGCTCCGTACAACATGCAGCACAAGGTGGGCTATGCCATCGGCATCCTCGCCACTGGCCGCAACCCGTATAACGCCACCCGCTACCTCGGCTATCTGGGCACCGACGAGGCGCAGAACATCTACGCCAAGTACGGCTTCATCAAGGCCACGGATGCCGAACTCAAGCTCAAGCCCATTCCCATGAAATAAGGCGCGGCAAAGCGCTGTCGGAAAGCCGGAGGGCCCCGTTCGGGGCCCTTCGTGCGTTTGCATTCCCCCGCGGCCAGTCGGGTGTAAGGCATCCGGCCTTGCCGTATTCTGCCGGCATGAGCAAACAGAATACCCATCCCGAGGATCTTGCGGCGCTGCTTCCCCTTCAGCACCGCTTTGCCGACGCCCTCCCCGAATGCGCCGTCTCCTGGCAGGGCGCGGAAGTGCCGCATCCTGCCCTGCTGCTGTTCAATCATGCGCTGGCCCGGCAACTGGGGCTGCCCGATGAACTGGCCAGTGAACAGGGGGCGCGGCTGCTCTGTGGCATGGAGATCCCGCCCGGCGCCAGGCCGGTGGCCCAGGCCTATGCCGGACACCAGTTCGGCAATTTCGTCCCCCAGCTCGGTGATGGCCGCGCACTGCTGCTCGGCGAGCTCGAGGATGCAAAAGGCCGCCTGTACGACCTGCACCTGAAGGGCTCCGGTCCCACGCCCTTTTCCCGCGGCGGCGACGGCAAGGCAGGGCTCGGACCGGTCCTGCGCGAATACCTGATGGGCGAGGCCATGCATGCCCTGGGCATCCCCACCACGCGCGCCCTGGCAGTAGTGGCCACCGGAGAATGGGTACAGCGGGAAACCGCCAGCCCCGGTGCCGTTCTGGCCCGTATCGCCTCCAGCCATCTGCGCGTGGGCAGCTTCGAATACCTGGCC
>RFHG01000164.1 GCA_003696465.1 Gammaproteobacteria bacterium
GATGACATAACGACGATGCGCTAACCGAGTAAGATCAGATGCTTTCCTTCTAAACTCTTCCGCCTTGGCATGGTCAAGCTCATATGCAGCAGCAATAGCTTCTTCGAGATATTGCATGGGATCTTTTTCTATGTCCCTCTTCTGTTCTGCATACTCTGCTTTTTGTCGCCATTCCTCCATTTTTTCATGAAGGACGCGCTGCCTGTTAAGTAATGCCGTATTATATAATGCTCGTACGGCGAGGAATTCTCTCTGTATATCTACTTTTTCCCCTTCTGGAATGATCTTGTCAGAAAAATACTTGAAAGTAGCCAGGGTAGGACTATACCTGGCTTTTGCAAACATGTTATCCAATTCATCGAAAAGCTCCATGAAGGCTTTGTTGAGTATCTCTTCTGCATTGTCGCCAGTAAGCTGATACTCGTCAAAGTCTATCTGCTTTCCAAGAGCCTGAGCTACTTTCTTGATATGCTTCTTGTATTTACGAAGCTCTTTGAGTCGCTCGTTTTCGTTGTCTATTTTAACGAAACGAGGCATGGCAGTATGATAGGTCTCTACCAAAGTAATGAAGTCATCAAGCGCCTTGGAATACTTGTCTATGCGTTCCTTGTCTTCTATCAATGCCTGAGCAACGTCTTCAGGCAATGCATTGACAGTATCATGAGTCAGGTTTTCAAGATACTTGAAAAAATCATCCATGTTCTTTTTAGCGTCCTTGAGCTTCTTTACCAATGCTTTAGCTTCCTTGGTCCTCTTTGTCATCTCCATAGGACGCTCACCAGGCTTGCTGCGCTTATTAAACCACGTCTTGTGTACCTCTGGAAGAGTCTTCCTCATTTCGTGATACACAAAACGCATTTGCTTGTATATCTTACTAAGCTCTTTCAAAGACTTCTGTTGTGACTCGTACTGTTCCTTTACCCGTTTTGCCGTCTCTATCTTCTGCTTCTGTTCGTCTTCAGGATAGAGGTCTTTTATCTCTTGAGGAATCTCTTTGGAATC
>RFHG01000165.1 GCA_003696465.1 Gammaproteobacteria bacterium
GACGATGAACTGGCCGGCATCCCTTGCCGGCCCCCGGGTCTGCTGCGCAGCCCCGGCCAACCGCGCTCCTGCGCCCGCGGCCGGCACGGGCCAAGGGGACAGGGGTGCCAGCCGTCAGGCTCTGTAGTTTTCCTCTTGCTCCAGAGACATTGGATTCAAAACCCTGGCACCCCAGTGCCTTGGAACGCGCCGGCTCCGGGTGCTATTTCCGGGAATAGCCCGAAGGGAGGCCGGCATGGATGCCGGCCTGTGGAGCGTAGGGCAGGAGCCCGTACGCTCCACCCCCGGAAATCGTGCCCGGAGACGGGGACCTGCGCAGCAGGCGCGTTCCTGGCCGCGTTTTCTTTGGTTCATTTCTTTTGCGCGTGCAAAAGAAATGAACTCGTGCCCGCGCAGCGGGTACGAAAACATATGAAAACTAAATTCGAGAACGAGCTTGGATTCCACTCGTGCGGAAAAGGGGCAGCCCCTTTTCATGCTCCCCTTGCCGCCTGCCGGCACGAACTTGCCGCATTTTGCCGCTTCGTGACGAAGGTGAAATCAATATAACTCCATGAATCACGAGAAAATATCCTCTCTGGCATGAATTCTGCCTGTGCTTGAGTGCAAGGCAAGACCGAAATTACTCAAGCAGGAGCCAGAGATGCCGATCAGTTTCGATTCCGCACTGGGCATACACGACAAGGCGTTGCTCATTCGCGCACGCCGGGGCGAGATTCTGGCCTCCAACCTGGCCAATGCCGACACGCCCGGATACAAGGCCCGTGACATCGATTTTCGCGAGGCGCTTTCGCGTGCCACGGCCAGCATGTCTTCGGGGCTGGCCATGAAGGTGACCAGCGAACGGCATATCCGCGGTTTTGCTCCGGGGCCGGAGCCGGAGCTGCGCTATCGCGTGCCCCTGCAGCCCTCACTCGACGGGAACACGGTAGACACGCAGCTCGAGAAGGCCGCCTTTGCCGAGAATGCCCTCCAGTACCAGACCACGCTCCAGTTCCTCAGCAGCAAGTTTCGCGGCCTCAAGCTGGCCATAAAGGGTGAATGACCATGAGCATGTTCCGCATTTTCGATATCGCCGGTTCCGGTCTCAGTGCGCAGACCCTGCGCCTGAATACGGTGGCCTCCAACCTGGCCAACGCGGAGAGTGTGGCCCCGAGCGAGGACGCGGCCTACCGTGCACGCAATCCGGTGTTCGCTGCCGTATTCAATCAGTTTGCCACCCCCGCAGAGGCGGCTACGGCACAGGTTGCCGTCAAGGGGGTGGTGGAGAGTCAGGCCCCGATCACACGGCGCTACGAGCCGGGCAATCCGCTGGCCGATGAGAATGGCTTTGTCTACCAGTCCAACGTAAACATCGCCGAGGAGATGGCGAACATGATCTCCGCCTCGCGTAGTTACCAGACCAACGTGCAGGTGATGAATACCACCCGTCAACTCATCCAGGCCACGCTGCGGCTGGGTCAGTAAGGAGGGATTTCCGTTATGGCAACCGGACCCATCGACAGCAGGCTGCTCGAGCAGCTGGGCATCAATCGCGAACAGGTCAGGCAAAAGCGTAATGATCAGCTTGGCCAGGCCGACTTTCTCAAGCTGATGACCACGCAGCTCTCCAATCAGGATCCCTTCAAGCCGATGGAGAGTGGCGACTTCCTGGCCCAGATTGCCCAGTTTGGCACTGTGAACGGCATCACCGAGCTACAGAAGTCGTTTCAGGATTTTTCCTCGCGCATCTTTTCCGGCCAGGCCCTGCAGGCCGCCAGTCTGATCGGGCGTGAGGTGCTGGTCCCGGGGGACAGCATGCTGCACATGGCCGGCAACAGTGAGCAGATTGCCGTCGATCTGCCCAATGCCGCCACCGATGTCGAGGTCAGCGTATACACGGCCAGTGGCCAACTGGTGGACACCCTGCGGCTGGGGCCGCAGGAGGCCGGCCTGCTCAACATTGCCTGGGACGGGACCGACAGTCAGGGCAATCCCGTGCCTACCGGCGAATACCGCTTCGAGGCCACCGTGCGCAATGGCACCAGCGCATCGGCGGCCAACCTGTTCATGTCGACACGCGTGCTCAGTGTGTCGCTTGATCGCAACGGGGGTGACATGCAGCTCGAGACCGAAGGGCTCGGCCGTGTCGACTTTTCCGATGTCCGGCGCATTGCCTGATCCGAGGGAGGAATCATCATGCCGTTCAATATCGCACTCAGTGGCCTCAATGCCGCATCCCAGGACCTCAAGGTCACCGGCAACAACATTGCCAACGCCAGCACGGTAGGCTTCAAGGAGTCGCGCGCGGAGTTTGCCGATGTCTTTGCCGTGGCCTACGGAGGCATCAGCAAGACGGCCATCGGCAGTGGTGTGCGCCTGGCCAACGTGGCGCAGCAGTTCCGTCAGGGCAACATGGATTTCACCGGCAACAGTCTTGATCTTGCCATCAATGGCCAGGGCTTTCTGATTTTCAGCGATGCCGGCGCGCGCGTCTTTTCGCGCAATGGAGCCCTGACCGTGGATCGTGACGGCTATGTGGTCAATGCCGCCGACCAGCGGCTGCAGGTATACGCTGCGCTGGATCCAAGCGGGAACAACTTCAATACCGGTTCGCTTTCCGACCTGCGCCTGGTCACCGGTGATGCTCCACCCAATGCCACGACCACGGTGCAGACCATCGTCAACCTGAGTGCGCAGGACACGGCGCTGGGTGCGGGGGCCATCGACCCGGCCCTCCCGGCAACCTACAACTACTCGACCTCGGTCAACGTGTTCGACTCGCTGGGTGCGAGCCATACGGCGACCACCTATTTCCGGCTTGTTGATTCCACCACCAATACCTGGGACATGCGCCTCTATGTAGACGGCAACCTGGTGACTTCAGGTGGTAACGCGCAGACCACCATGACCTTCAATCCCGACGGCACGCTGAATACCGGCAGCCCCATTGCCTACGATGCCTATGCCGTGCCAGGCGCCAACCCGCTGACGCTGACCTACGACTACACCGGCAGCACCCAGTACGGTGATACCTATTCCGTCAATGCCCTGACCCAGGACGGCTTTACCACCGGGCGCCTGACCAGCGTGGATGTAGACGAGACCGGTGTGGTGTTCGCACGCTTCACCAATGGCCAGGCACAGGCACTGGGCAAGGTGGCACTGGGCAACTTCGCCAATCCGCAGGGTCTGCAGCCGCTGGGTGACAATGCCTGGGCAGAGACCTATCGGGCGGGCGACCTGCAGCTGGGCGAGGCCGGCGCGGCCAGCTTTGGTCTCATCCAGTCGGGCGCACTGGAGCAGTCCAATGTTGATCTGTCGGCACAGCTGGTCAACCTGATTACCGCGCAGCGCAACTTCCAGGCCAACGCGCAGGTGATCACCACCGCCGACACCATTACACAGACCATCATCAATATCCGCTGAGGTGCGTGATGGATCGTTTCCTGTATCTGTCGATGTCCGGGGCGCGCGAGATCATGCGTGCCCAGGCCGTCAATGCCAATAACCTGGCCAATGTCAGTACCACGGGCTACAAGGCGGATTTTGCCGCCATGCTGCAGAGCCGGGTCATTGGCCCCGGCATAGGCAATACCCGGATCTATGCCCAGACCATCGGTACCGGGACCGATCTCTCGCGAGGCCAGATGATCCATACCGGCCGCGACCTTGACGTGGCGGTGCATGGCGATGGCTGGATCGCGGTGCAGGCACCGGACGGAAGCGAGGCCTATACCCGCTCCGGCAGCCTGCGCATCGACGATACCGGTCTGCTGCAGACCGAGACCGGCCTGCTGGTACTGGGCAACGATGGGCCGATTACCCTGCCGCCGCACGAGCAGGTGGAGATCGGGGATGACGGCACCATCACCGTACGCGGGCTGGGGCAATCGCCACAGGCCCTCAACGTACTCGATCGCATCCGCCTGGTGAACCCGGATCCTGCGCGCCTGCACAAGGGCGAGGACGGGCTGTTGCGGGTGACCGACAACAAGCCGGTGGCCGCCGATCCCAATGTGCAACTGGTACGGGAAACGCTGGAAGGCAGCAATGCCAACGCGGTTGACGGGCTGGTGAAAATGATCAGCCTTTCGCGACAGTTCGAGCTGCAGGTGAAGATGATGAAAACCGCCGAAGAAAACGATCAGGCTGCAACCAGCCTGATGCGCATCGGCTGAGGAGGACCGGACCCATGATGAAGTCACTCTGGATTTCAAAGACCGGGCTAGACGCACAGCAACAGCGTCTGGCCGTCATTTCCAACAACCTGGCCAACGTGAATACCACGGGTTACAAGCGCCAGCGTGCCTCGTTCGAGGATCTCATCTATCAGCAGGTGCGTCAGGTAGGGGCCCAGTCCACCCAGAACACCAAGCTGCCCTCGGGGCTTTCCATCGGCACCGGTGTGCGCATGGTGTCCACCGCGCGCAATTTCAGCCAGGGCAATATCGTGCATACCGACAATGCCTTCGATGTGGCTATCGAGGGCCGGGGCTTCTTCCAGGTGCTGTTGCCGGACGGCAATCTCGGCTATACCCGAGACGGATCGTTCAAGATTGACGAGCAGGGGCAGCTCGTGACTTCCAACGGTTACATCGTCCAGCCGGCCGTGAGCATTCCCAGCGGGGCCCTGTCGGTAGAGATCGGCGAGGACGGCACCGTTTCCGTTTTGCAGGCAGGGGCCAATGCGCCGACCCAGGTGGGCGCCATCCAGCTTGCGGACTTCATCAATCCGGCCGGTCTTCAGGCCATTGGCAAGAACCTCTTCCTTGAGACCGCCTCCAGTGGCGCGCCCGAAACCGGAACGCCAGGCCTCAATGGCCTGGGCACCCTGCAGCAGGGCGCCCTGGAGACCTCCAACGTCAACATCGTCGAGGAGCTGGTGAACATGATCGAGACCCAGCGTGCCTACGAGATGAACTCCAAGTCCATCTCCACCTCCGACCAGATGTTGCAGTATGTGACCAACAATCTCTGAGGGATGATGTCATGAACGTGCTGCGTCTCGGTTTTCTGGTCCTTCCCCTGCTGCTCGGGGCATGCAGCACCACTTCGGTCATGGGGCCGAAGCCGGGCGACAACACGGCCTATGTCCCGGTCAAGCCGATTCCGCCCCAGTCGCGCCAGGAATTCAACGGTTCCATCTTTCAGACCGGAACCGGCATGTCGCTGTTCACCGACAACAAGGCACGCCACGTGGGTGATGTCATCACCGTGCTGCTGGTGGAAAAGACCAATGCCAAGAAACAGGCCGATACCGACACCTCCAAGGAGAGCTCACTCAGCCTGCCGACGCCGACCCTGGCCAATATCCCTGTCACTCGCTTTACCAACAGCCTGAATTCAAAGAACGAATTCAAGGGCAAGGGTGCCAGCACCCAGAGCAACGAGCTCAAGGGCTACATCACGGTGACTGTGGCCGAGGTGCTGCCCAACGGCAACCTGGTGGTGCAGGGGGAAAAATGGCTGCAGCTCAACCAGGGCCAGGAGTTCATCCGCCTGCGCGGTGTGGTGCGCCCGGCCGATGTGCAGCCCGACAATACGGTGGAGTCGACCAAGGTGGCCGATGCCCGCATCAGCTATGGCGGCACCGGCACCCTGGCCGATGCCAACACGCAGGGGTGGATGGGCCGCTTCTTCAACAGCCCCATCTGGCCCTTCTGACGGGAGGTCGTCATGAGGCATGAAAGACTCAAACGTGACACGCTGCGACTCGCCGCCATCATCGTGCTGGGCCTGCTCCTGGCCCTGGCCGGTACGCATCCGGCCCATGCCGAGCGGATCAAGGATCTGGCCATGGTGGCCGGGGTGCGCAGCAACCAGCTCATCGGCTATGGCCGGGTGGTGGGTCTCAACGGCACCGGTGACCAGACCACGCAGACCCCCTTCACCATCCAGAGCATCAAGAACATGCTCGAACAGCTCGGCGTGACCGTTCCTTCCAACGTCAAGCCCCAGCTCAAGAATGTGGCCGCGGTGATGGTGACGGCCGAGCTGCCGCCGTTTGCCAAGCCGGGCCAGCGGCTCGATGTCACCGTTTCCTCGCTGGGCAATGCCAAGAGCCTGCGTGGCGGAACCCTGTTGCTGACTCCGCTAAAGGGTGCCGATGGCCAGATCTATGCCCTTGCCCAGGGCAATCTCTTCGTTAGCGGATTCGATGCCTCGGGCAAGGACGGCTCGCGCATCACGGTCAATGTACCCAGTGCCGGTCGCATCCCCGGCGGGGCCACGGTGGAACGGGCGGTCAACAACCCCTTTGCCAAGGGCGACTATGTGGTGCTCAATCTGCATCAGCCGGATTTCACCACAGCCAGCCGGCTGGTGAAGACGGTCAACCGCCTGCTTGGACCGGGCACTGCCGAGGCGCTGGACGGGGCCACCGTGCGGGTGCGGGCACCGCAGGACACGAGCCAGCGGGTCGGCTACATGGCCATGCTGGAAGAACTCGAGGTCCAGCCCGGCGAGGCCCCGGCCCGGGTCATCGTCAACTCGCGCACCGGGACCGTGGTCATCAGCAACCGGGTGCGGGTAAGTCCGGCCGCCGTCTCGCACGGCAATCTCGTGGTCACCATCACTGAAAACGAACAGGTGAGCCAACCCGGTGCCTTCTCGCCCGGGCAGACCACGGTGACGCAGCAGACCGACATCCAGGCCAGGGAGGAGGAAAACCGCATGTTCCTCTTCAATCCCGGCGTAAGCCTGGACGAAATCGTCAAGGCCGTAAACGAGGTGGGTGCGGCCCCCGGCGATCTGGTGGCCATTCTCGAGGCGCTCAAGCAGGCCGGTGCGTTGCACGCCGAGCTGATCATCATCTGAGCGCGCGCATGAGCATCGATACCGCCAATGTTGCTTCCTTCGCCGATCTGGCCGGCCTCTCGGCCCTGCGCCGGCGCGCCGCGAAGGGCGAGGAGGGCAGCCTGGAGGAGGCTGCGCGGCAGTTCGAGGCCCTGCTGCTGGGCCAGATGCTCAGGCAGATGCGAGATTCCCAGAAGGTGGAGGGTGGCCTGTTCGACAGCCCGGCGCTGGACCAGTACCAGCAGATGATGGATCAGCAGCTGGCACAGGACCTGTCCCGTCGGGGGGGTATCGGCCTTGCCCGCTTCATCGTGCGCCAGATGTCGAACCCGCCGGAGCCGCAATCCACAGACGAAGGCAAAATGGCTGCCACCGGCATGGGGCAAGGGCGCGAAGCAGCCCCCGAGCTGCCGCAGGAGCCCGAGGCCTTCGTGCACACCCTGCTGCCGCTGGCACGCCCGGCTGCGGAACGTCTGGGTGTGGAGCCGGCCGCGCTGGTGGCCCAGGCGGCACTGGAAACCGGCTGGGGGCGTCATGTCATGCGGTTGCCGGACGGGCGAAGCAGCCACAATCTGTTCGGCATCAAGGCCGGGCCGGATTGGCAGGGTGAGCGTGTGCGCGTACCGACCCTCGAATATCGTGATGGCATCGCCCGCCGGGAGATGGCCGAGTTCCGCGCCTATCCGGATCTCGAGGCCGCATTCAACGATTATGCCGATTTCATCTCGGGTTCACCTCGCTATCGCGCCATGCTCGAGGCCGGCGGCGGGCGGGCCTGGGCCGAGGCCCTGCAGCGAGCCGGCTATGCCACCGATCCGCAGTATGCCGAGAAGCTGGTGGCCATTCTGCAGCGCCCCGAGCTGAAAAATGTTCCTGATGATGGCAGCGAGGCCTAAAGAAATGCGGGAACAGGCCGATACAGCCTACATGGAGGACTGCATGCCAGACATGATCAACACCCCGTGCCCGGAAAGGGAGGGCTGAGCCATGGCCGGAACCAGCCTGTTCGGTATTGGTGTTTCCGCCCTGCGGGCGTTTCAGAGCGGTCTGGACACCACCGGGCAGAATATCGCCAATGTGAACACGCCGTACTACAGCCGGCAGGAGGCCATGTTCGAGCAGCGCCCGCCACAGTTTTCGGCCGCCGGTATCTATGTCGGCAGCGGGGTCGATGTACAGGACATCCGCCGTGTCTACGACCAGTTCGTCATCAATCAGGTGCAGAACGGCACCTCCACCTTCCAGCAGACCGACACCTACTACAGCTTTGCCACTCAGGTCGACAACCTGATGGCCGACGAACAGGCCGGGCTCACCCCCGGGCTGCAGAACTTCTTCAATGCGGTGCAGGAGGTGGCCAACGACCCCACGTCCACCGCAGCCCGCCAGGTCCTGCTCACCGAGGGGCAGTCGCTGGTCAGCCGTTTCCGCTATCTGCAGGATCGCCTTGAGTCAATCCGGGCCGATGCCAATGGCCGCATTGCCGGCCATGTGGACGAGATCAATGGGCTGGCCGACTCGCTGGCCAGGATCAATCAGGACATCGTCATCGCCACCGGCCGCGCCAACGGCAAGACACCCAACGACCTGCTCGATCAGCGGGATGCACTGCTGGGAAAGCTCTCCGAGCTGGTGAGCGTGCGCACGGTGGAGCAGGACGACGGCTCGCTCAATGTGTTCATCGGCAATGGCCAGGCCCTGGTAGTGGGCAACCAGGCCAATCGCCTGTCCGCCCAGCCGGTGGGGATCGACATCAACGAACCCGACATCAGCATCGACATCAACGGCACCCTGGTACGCATCACCGATCACATCACCGGCGGCAAGCTGGGCGGGGTGCTGGCCTTCCGTGGCGAGATCCTCGACCGGGCCGAAAACGCCCTGGGCCGTATCGCTGCGGGTCTGGCCGCAGATTTCAATGCCCAACACCGCCTGGGCATGGACCTCAACGGGGCGCTGGGACAGGGCTTCTTTCAGGCACCCGCGCCGGAAGTGATCCCGGCCACCGGCAATGCAGGCACCCCGGTGACGGTCACCATTGCCGATACCAACCAGCTCACCCTCGACGACTACGAGCTGCGTTACGATGGCGCCAACTGGACCTTCTACCGGGTCAGCGACAATCAGGTGGTTCCGCACACGGGAACCGGTACGGCGGCCAACCCCTTTGTCATCAACGGCATCGAGGTGGTGCTGGGTGGCGGTTATGCCGCCGGCGACCGCTTTCTCATCCGCCCGGTCCGGCAGGCCGCGCGCGACATCGACACCCGCCTCACCGACCCCCGGGAGATCGCCGCTGCCGGTGCCGTCACCGCGGATACCCCGGTCGGCAACATCGGCACCGGGCTGATCGGTGCCCCGGTGGTACTCGATCCGACCAATCCCAACCTGCTGGACAATGTCAGCATCACCTTCACCAGCCCCACCACCTTCGACGTGTACGACAACACTACCGCCACGGCCATTGCCACCGGGGTGGCCTACAATCCGGCCGACCCGGCCGATGTGCTGGCCTACAACGGCTGGCAGGTGGAGCTGAGCGGGGCGCCCGCCACCGGCGATACCTTTACCGTGCGCGGCAACGCCGGTGGTGTGGGCGACAATCGCAATGCCCTGGCGCTGGCCGGCCTGCAGCAGCAGGCACTGCTGGCCGGAAGCACGGCCACCTATTCCGATGCCTACAACGAGATGATCGGCGATGTGGGTACCAGCACCCGCAGGGCCGAGATCACCAGCCAGGCGCAGAAGAAGCTGCTGGACGATGCCATCCGCACCCGCGAGGGCATCTCCGGCGTCAACCTGGACGAGGAGGCCGCCAACCTGCTCAAGTTCCAGCAGGCCTATCAGGCCGCGGCCCAGGTCATCGCCACGGCCGACAGCCTGTTCCAGACCCTGATCGACGCGGTGAGGAGATAAACGCCATGTCCGTTCGCCTCTCCACCCCCCAGATGTTTCGCCAGGGCACCAACGCCATCCTCGATGCCCAGCTCAGGGTGGGCGAGACCAGTCTGCAGGTCAGTACCGGCAAGCGCATCCTGTCACCGGCCGACGATCCCTCGGGGGCGGTACAGTCGCTGGAGGTGTCCAACGCACTCGCCATCAACAGCCAGTTCACGCGCAATGCCGATCTGGCGCGGCAAAAACTCTCCTATGAGGAGACGGTGCTGCAGTCCATCCAGGACAATATCCAGCGTGTGCGCGAGCTGGTGGTGCAGGGCAACAACGACTCGCAAACCCCGGAAACCCGCCGCCACATCGCTGCCGAGCTGCGCCAGCGCTTCGACGAGCTGCTGCAGCTTTCCAATTCGCGCGATGCCAATGGCGAATACATCTTCGCCGGCTATCGCAGCGATACCCAGCCCTTCACCCGCAGCCCCGGCAATGTGGTGAGCTATGCCGGCGACGACCGCCAGCGCTTCGTGCAGATCAGCCCCGTGCGCCAGGTGGCGGTGGGCGACAACGGGCAGGATGTCTTTCTCGACATCCCCGAGGGCAACGGCACCTTCGTCACCGGCCTGGGTGCCGGCAATACCGGCAGCGGCAGCATCACCACCGGCGTGGTCACCGATCTTGCCACCTGGCAGGCCACCACCGCACCCACCGACAGCTACACCATCAGCTTCACCGCGCCCGACACCTTCGTCATCACCGGTACCAACGGCTTCAACAGCGGGCCACTGGCCTATCAGAGCGGCACCGATATCCAGTTCCAGGGCATCAGCGTGCGCATCGACGGCCAGCCCGCCACCGGCGATACCTTTACCGTGGCGCCGAGCGCACAGGATTCCATTTTCGAGACCTATACGCGCGCCATTCAGGCGCTGGAGCAGGGCGGCGGCAGCCCGCAGAACAGTGCCGCCCTGCATACCGACCTGGGCCGTGTGCTCGAGCAGCTCGACCAGGCCCAGCTGCGCATGAACGATATCCGGGCCCGCGTCGGCGCTCGGCTCAATGCCCTCGATACCCAGGCCGACATCAACTCCGGGCTTGATCTGCAGCTCCGTACCGTCCAGTCCTCCATCCAGGATCTCGACTACGCCGAGGCCATCAGCCGCTTCCAGCAGCAGCTCACCGGCCTGCAGGC
>RFHG01000166.1 GCA_003696465.1 Gammaproteobacteria bacterium
GATGCCCCCTGGCCAACCACGGTCATCCTGGGCGGTGCCGACGGGCGAGTGAGTCCTGCCTGGCGTGCCCGGCTGTCCCGTACACCGGCAAAGCTGGTGATCATCGAGGACGCAGGGCATTTCTTCGATACCCAGTACGAGTTCGATCTGCTGGATGCGGTCATGGATCTGCTCGGAGGGGCATGAGATCCCGCTGCAAATGAAGCACTCAAAATGTCATCCTCACAGCCTCGCATTCTATTCGCTGGTCTTCCTCGGTCTGGTTGGTGGCGTCTTTCTGCTGGTCGCAGGGATCGGTCTCTATTCGGCCCGTGACTTCGATAGCGAGCTGCAACAGACGGCCGACCGTCTGGCCCGGCGTGAACTCGGCGATGTGATCACCGGATACGCGCACTCCTGGCGCAGGATGATGACCGAGTTCGTGAACTGGGACGAGGTCCGTCAGCAGATTGCCAATCCGGTCTATTACCCCTACTGGCGCGGGCATCGGCTGCGCGAATATCCCTCCCTGCCGGAAGGGCTCGTGGGCGTGGAACTCTACAACGCCGAAGGGCGAATGCTGGCACGTCTTTCGGACAGCAGGCTCCCCTCTGTGCTGCCGCAGGAGGTGCTCGACCCGCAGGGGCACCTGGCCTTTCACTCCGACAGGCGGGTATGGTTTGTCGAGCCCGTACTGAACGAGGGCGGCGAGGTGCTCGGGTATGCAGCGATGAAGCTTGATCTGCTCGCCCTGTTGCGCGGCCATCACTTCCGTTATCTGATTGCCGACAGCCTGAAACTGCCCCCTGTATCCACGCCGGTTCCGCTGGCCAAGCTGCCTGAGCTGTTCCGCTTCAGGATGCCCCCCTCGCCCGAGTTGCACGTACTCAAGGAGAGCCTGAACCATACCCTGTTGCTGGTGGTGCTGGCCGTTCTGGTGCTGGCCCTGGTGTTCTATCTGGCCGCCTTGCGTCTGCTGCGACGGCCTCTGGAACGGCTGTTGCAGGCAGTACGCGGCCTGCAGGACGACCCCGAGGTGGATGTCGTGCTCGACGAGCCCCTGCCGCTGGCAGAGCTGGACGAGATTCGTGCAGCACTCAATACCTACCAGTCCCGGCTGAGTCAGGTGCATCGTCACCTGGACCGCAAGAACCAGGAGCTGTGGGAGCTCGCCTATCACGACGGGCTCACCGGCGCCTACAATCGGCGTGCCTTCGATGAGCACTGGAACGCGCTGCTGGGCACTGTTCCCGGCAGTCGCATGTCGGTCTCGCTGGTCCTGTTCGACTGCAACCACTTCAAGGCCATCAATGACAGCTACGGTCACCAGGTGGGCGACCTGGTCCTGCAGACCTTGGCCGGCATCATCCAGCAGACCCTGCGCAGCGGTGACAACCTGTACCGGGTGGGGGGCGACGAGTTTGCCCTGATCATGCTGGATGCCGATGTCTCGGCCGCCCGACGGCTGGCGGAGCGTGTTGTCGAATCCCTGCGCCGGTTCGACTTCACGCAGCTTGGCCTGGAAGAACCGGTGCGCATGAGCATTGGTATTGCCTCGGCAGTGGCCGAGGAGGCCGAGGGATTGCGCAATCTCTATTGGGAAGCCGATCTGGCCATGTACCATGCCAAGCGGCCCGGCTACCACAATATCGCCGTCTACAGCGACGAAATGAAAAACGTGGCCGGCTCGGTCTTCTCCAGCCAGACCATTGCCACCGTGACCGATGCCATCGCGACCGGCAGGCATCTGGTCATGTACTACCAGCCAATCGTATCCCTGGGCGATGACCAGGTGGTCTATTACGAGGCGCTGGTGCGCATCCAGGGCGAGGAGGGCATCATCAGCCCGGCCGAAATCTTCCAGATTGTCGAGAGTCGGCGACTGGAGCGGGAGCTCGATCAGGCGGTATTCCGCCGCGTACGGCAGGATCTGGAGGAGGGAGTGATCCCGGCGGGGAGCGGTGTTTCCATCAATGTCTCGGGGCCGAGCGTGATCGACCCGCAGCTGTTCGAGTGGCTGGAGCCGATGCTGCGCTTCGTGGACGACTACCACATCACCCTGGAAGTGACCGAGACCAGCCTCATCCGCCAGCTCTACGAGGCCAGCCGGAGCCTCGAGCGCCTGCGTGCCGCCGGGTTCAAGGTGGCGCTCGACGACTTCGGCAGCGGCTACTCCTCCCTGCGCTATCTGGCCTCGATGCCGGTGGATGTGGTCAAGTTCGACATCGCCCTGATCCGGGGGCTGGCCGAGCCCACACGCCAGGCACAGGTCATCGAGGGGCTGGTCAGCCTGATCCGCATGGCCGGTTATCCGATGGTGGCCGAGGGCATCGAGGACGAGGAGACGCTGGAGCGCGTGCGCCGGCTGGGCTTCGATTTCGGACAGGGGTATCACCTGGGTCGGCCCGCGCCTCTGAGCGTGCCGCAGGCCGCGACCAAACCCTGAGGAAGTCGCGGCTTCTGCCATTCTCGCCTGTTCCGGGTATAATTGCGGGTTTGGTGCCGCCCCGTTGCGGTTGCACCCGTGCGAAAGTGGCGGAACTGGTAGACGCGCAGGATTTAGGTTCCTGTGGGGCAACCCGTGAGAGTTCGAGTCTCTCCTTTCGCACCAGTTTCATTCCCAAGACAAACGATTCCGGGCAAGAGGAAAATCCGAAATGCAAGTATCCGTGGAACCCGTTAGCGGTCTGAAGAAGAAGATGACGATCCAGGTCCCTGCCGAGCGCATCGACCAGGAGGTGGACAAGCGCCTGCAGTCGATGAAGGGCCGGGTCCGCATCGACGGGTTCCGGCCCGGCAAGGTGCCGATGAAGGTCATCAAGCAGCGCTACGGTCGTGACGTCTTCAACGAGGTGGCCGGTGAGGTGATCCAGACGACCTTCTACGAGGCCGTGGCGAAGGAAGAGCTGCGTCCCGCCGGTGCGCCCAGCATCGAACCGCGCAGCCTGGAGCCAGGCCAGCCGCTGGAATACGAGGCCACCTTCGAGGTCTATCCCGAGTTCGAACCGGCCGCCCTCGAGGGTGTCGAGATCACCCGTCCCGTGGCCGAGGTGACCGATGCCGACGTGGACAAGATGCTGGAAAGCCTGCGCAAGCAGCGCATGGGCTGGCAGGAAGTCGATCGCCCGGCGAAGGAGGGCGACCAGATCACCGTCGATTTCGAGGGCTTTGTCGATGGCGAACCGATCGAGGGCGGCAAGGCCGAGAACATGCCCATCCTGGTTGGTGGCGGGCGGTTGATCCCCAGCCTCGAGGAGCAGCTCGAAGGCCTCAAGCCCGGCGAGGAAAAGACCCTCGAAGTGACCTTCCCGGAGGACTACCATGTCGAGGAGCTGGCCGGCAAGCAGGCCGAGTTCCGGGTCAAGGTGCACAAGGTCGAGGAGCCGGCCCTGCCCGAGCTGGATGACGCGTTTGCCCGTCAGTTCGGCATCGAGGAGGGGGGTATCGAGAAGCTGCGCGAGGAAGTCCGCGCCAACATGGAGCGCGAACTGCGCCAGACCATCCAGAAGGAACTCAAGACCCAGGTCATGGACGCCCTGCTGGAGCGCAATCCGGTCGAGGTTCCCGAGGCCCTTGTGGCCGAGGAGATCAAGGCCCTGCGCGAGCAGATGATGCAATCGCTCGGCCAGCAGATGGATGCCTCCGGCTTCCCGGACGAGTTCTTCCGCGACGAGGCCGAGCGCAGGGTCAAACTGGGCCTGATCCTGGGCGAGATCATTCGCCGCGAGGAAATGAAGCCCGAGCCCGAGCGCATCGATCAGGCCCTTCAGGACCTTGCGGCCAGCTATGAAGACCCGCAGCAGGTCATCGAGTACTACAGGTCGAATCCGCAGGCCATGGCCAGCCTCGAATCCCTGGTGCTGGAAGACCAGCTGGTCGACCGGGTGCTGGAGCAGGCCAGCGTGACCGAGGAGCAGAAGGACTTCGACAGCATCATGAATCCGCCGAAGGAAGAACAGCAAAAGGGTGAGGAAAACAATGAGTAATCCGCGCGAGAACATGCAGGGGGCGCTGGACAGCACTGCCCTCAACCTGGTGCCGATGGTGGTCGAGCAGACTGCCCGCGGTGAACGTGCCTACGACATCTACTCGCGCCTGCTCAAGGAGCGCGTGATCTTCATCGTCGGGCCCATCGAGGACCACATGGCCAATCTGGTGGTGGCCCAGCTGCTCTTTCTCGAGTCCGAGAACCCCGACAAGGACATCCACATCTATATCAATTCCCCGGGCGGGGTGGTGACGGCCGGCATGGCCATCTACGACACCATGCAGTTCATCAAGCCCGATGTCAGCACCCTCTGCGTGGGGCAGGCGGCCAGCATGGGCGCCCTGCTGCTGGCCGGTGGCGCGGCAGGCAAGCGCTACGCGCTGCCGCATTCGCGCGTGATGATCCACCAGCCGCTGGGCGGGTTCCAGGGACAGGCCACCGACATCGATATCCATGCACGCGAGATCCTCAAGCTGCGCGACCAGCTCAACCACATCCTGTCGAAGCATACCGGCCAGCCGATCGAGAAGATCGAGCAGGATACCGACCGGGACCGCTTCCTCGGGGCCGAGGAGGCGGCGGAGTATGGCCTGATCGACAAGGTGCTGGTCGACCGTGCAAGTGCCGCTATCCGGGAGCCGGCCGCCGACGAGTGAGCGGCGTTCCGGAACCGCAACGGTCGCAGAGCATCTATACTGTGAGCAGGGGCATAAAACCCCGCGTTCTGCCGGTTGCATGCCTCGGGGAAAAGAGGCATTGTTAGTGGTGTCTGCGACAGAGGTTCCCATTGAATGAGTGACGACAAGCACAACGACCAGGACAGCGGCAAGCTGCTGTATTGTTCCTTCTGCGGCAAGAGCCAGCACGAGGTGCGCAAGCTGATCGCCGGCCCTTCGGTGTTCATCTGCGACGAGTGCGTCGAGCTGTGCAACGACATCATCCGCGAGGAGATGCAGGAGCAGTCGGGCCTGGGCGCGACCAAGCTGCCCAAGCCGCACGAGATCAAGGAAATCCTTGACGAGTACGTCATCGGGCAGGAGGCGGCCAAGAAGGCCCTGTCCGTGGCCGTGTACAACCACTACAAGCGCCTGGAAAGCAACGTTGGCAAGGGCGATGTCGAGCTTTCCAAGAGCAACATCCTGCTGATCGGGCCGACCGGTTCCGGCAAGACCCTGCTGGCCGAGACCCTGGCCCGTCTGCTCGATGTACCCTTCACCATTGCCGACGCCACCACCCTTACCGAGGCCGGTTATGTCGGCGAGGACGTGGAGAACATCATCCAGAAGCTGCTGCAGAAGTGCGACTACGATGTGGAAAAGGCCCAGATGGGCATTGTCTACATCGACGAGATCGACAAGATCTCGCGCAAGGCGGACAACCCCTCCATCACCCGGGATGTCTCCGGCGAGGGCGTGCAGCAGGCCCTGCTCAAGCTGATCGAGGGCACCGTGGCCTCGGTGCCGCCGCAGGGCGGTCGCAAGCATCCCCAGCAGGAGTTCCTGCAGGTGGACACCAGCAACATCCTGTTCATTGTCGGTGGTGCCTTTGCCGGCCTCGACAAGGTGATCAAGGAGCGCAGCGAGAAGACCGGCATCGGCTTCTCGGCCGAGGTCAAGTCCAGTGAAGACCAGCGCAGCCTGGGCGAGCTGCTGGCCGATGTCGAGCCCGAGGATCTGATCCGTTACGGTCTGATCCCCGAGTTCGTTGGCCGGCTGCCGGTGGTTGCCACGCTGGAGGAGCTGGACGAGGATGCCCTGGTGCAGATCCTGACCCAGCCCAAGAACGCGCTGACCAAGCAGTATGCCAAGCTGTTCGAAATGGACGGGGTCGAGCTCGAGTTCCGCGAGGATGCCCTGCGTGCCATTGCCCGCAAGGCCATGGAGCGCAAGACCGGTGCCCGGGGTCTGCGCACCATTCTCGAGCATACGCTGCTCGACGTCATGTACGACCTGCCCTCGCAGGAGGGGGTGTCCAAGGTCGTCATCGATGAGGCCGTCATTCGGGGCGAGGCGGAACCCTACCTCATCTACGAATCGGGCGGGGATGACTACTCGCAGCAGGCGGCTGCCGAATAAGGGTTTGAACAGGGGCGGCTTTGCCGCCCCTTTCGCTGTATGGCGCTTGAAAAGGGCTGGCACAGCCCCCATCTTGGGAGCAATCCCTCCATCCGCCCCGATCCAGGGGTGTCTGGACATGCAAGAGAGAACACAACATGGCAACACACGATATCAATAATCCCGAAGTCACTGACGAACAGCCGATACAGGTCGTGCCGCTGCTTCCGCTGCGCGACGTGGTGGTCTATCCGCACATGGTCATCCCCCTGTTCGTGGGGCGCGAGAAGTCGATCCGCGCCCTCGAGGCGGCCATGGCCGACAACAAGCAGATCATGCTGGTCGCCCAGCAGAGTGCCGATGTCGATGA
>RFHG01000167.1 GCA_003696465.1 Gammaproteobacteria bacterium
ATGGGTCGAGGCCATCCACGACGCCCTGAAACGAGCGGTCGAGCGCCGCATCCGCATTGCCGATGTCCCGGTCGGCGTGCTGCTCTCCGGCGGGCTCGATTCCTCCCTGCTGGTGGCACTGCTGGCCGAGGGGGGGGTGTCGAACCTCAAGACCTTCACCGTGGGCTTCGAGGACCAGCCGGAGGAAAAGGGCAGCGAGTTCGAATACTCCGATCCGGTGGCCGAACGCTTTGCCACCGAGCATCACAAGTTCCACGTGCCCAACATCGAGGTGCTCAGCCGCCTGCCCGAGGCGGTCGAGGCCATGTCGGAGCCGATGTTTGGGCAGGATGCGGTGGCCTTCTACCTGCTCGCCGAGCAGGTCTCGAAACAGGTCAAGGCCGTGCAGTCCGGCCAGGGCGCGGACGAGGTGTTCGGGGGCTATTTCTGGTATCCGGAAATGGCGAACGACACCGAAGGCAGCCCGGTCGAGCGCTTCGCCCGCCACTACTACGACCGCGACCACGACGAATGGCTGGAGATGATCACCCCCCCGTGGCACACCAATGATGTCACCAGCGAGCTGCTGGCGCCGGAGCTGGAGTCGCCCTTTGCCGAGGAATTCATCGATGCGGTCCTGCGGCTGGACGTGACCACGCTGATCGTCGATGACCCGGTCAAGCGGGTGGACAACATGACCATGGCCTGGGGGCTGGAGGCCCGCGTGCCCTTCCTCGACCACGAACTGGTGGAGCTGGCCGCACGCATGCCCTTCGACATGAAATACCGCGAAGGGCATGGCGGCAAGTATGTCCTCAAGCGCATCGCCCGCGGGCTGGTACCCGACGTGGTCATCGACCGCCCAAAGGGCTATTTCCCCGTCCCGGCCCTGAAGTACGTGCGCGGCGAGTTCCTCGAGTTCATGCGCGACATCCTACACTCGCAGCGCTGCCGCGAACGTGGCCTGTTCAACCCGGCCTATGTCGAGCGTCTGCTCGAGGCACCCGACCACCACCTGACCCGGATCAAGGGCAGCAAGCTGTGGCACATGGCCCTGTTCGAGTTCTGGCTGCAGCAGCGCGGGCTCTAGAACACACCTGGCACCGCCAGCACGCCAAATCACACAGGGATGTGTGATATCACACACCCCTGTTCGCCACCAAACAGCCCTTTTCCTTTGCAATCAAGGTATTGCACTCTGGCACGCGGATTGCCTCCTGCACATGGATAACATTCATCATTCGGAGGCAAAAAATGAAGCGTTCCCTGCTCGCGGTACTGATCGGCAGCCTGCCGCTCGGTGTTTCGGCCCAGTCCACCCTGCTGCCCAACATCGTCGTGCTTGGGCAAGAGGAAAACGAACCCAATACCCGTGAGGTCGCCCCGCTCGAGCAGCCCGGTGTGGCCGTCGATGGCGGCGAGATCCTGCGCGACGCGCCGGGCGTCGATGCCGGCCGCATGGGTGGCCACGGACTGGAGCCGGTCATCCGCGGCCAGGGACAGAACCGCATCAACGTGCTGGTGGACGGCGCCTACCTGTTTGGCGGCTGCCCCAACCGCATGGACCCACCCACCGCCTATGCCAACACCCTGCTGTACGATCGCGTGCGCATCCTCAAGGGCGTGCAGACCCTGCTCTGGGGCAGCGGAGGCAGTGGCGGCACCGTACTGTTCGAGCACGAGACCCGGGTACCGGACAAGGGCTGGGGGCTGCGCTACAGCCTGGCCACCGCCAGCAACGACCTCAATCACGAAACCGGCGTGGATGCCGTGCTGGGCGGCGACCGTGCGTGGCTGCGCCTGTTCGGCTCCGATGCCGCCGCCGGCAACTACCGCGACGGCGATGGCAACGAGATCCGCTCCGCCTGGAAGGACCGAAAGGGGGCAGCCAGTGCAGGGTTAGCCATGGGCGAGGACACCCGGGTGGAATTCGGCATCGACTACGACCAGACCCGCGACATGCTGTTCGCCGGCGCCGGCATGGACTCCCCCGAGGCCACGGCCCGTACCGGCCGGCTCAAGTTCGAGCACGACTTCAACGGCACGCACCTGCAGGGCATTCGATTCGAGGGGGCCCGCTCCACTGTTGACCACCTGATGGATAACTACAGCCTGCGCACCAACACCATGATGTGGGCGCGTGCACCGAGCGATTCCGACACCGACACCGCGCGGCTGCTTGCCGACCTCGACCTGGGCGCATGGGAAATGACCCTGGGGCTCGACTGGCTGGCCAACCGCAGGGATGCCCGCCGCTACACCGGCATGGCCGGCATGGAGCCCACCACACTCAACTCCGTACTGTGGCCGGATGTCCACATCAGCCAGCTCGGCCTGGTGCTCGAAGGCGCGCGGCCGCTCGAGGCAGGGGCAGAACTCACTGCCGGGGTCCGTTACGACCGGGTCAGCCACGAGGCCCGCAAGGCCAGCCTCGACCCGGCCGGCATGCCGCTTTCGCCCAACCAGCTCTACACCACCTACTACGGCACCACCGCAAGCCCCGGCACCGAGCACAACATCGGCTTCCTGCTGCGCTACCAGCGCCCCCTCAAGGAAGGGCTGCACCTGTTCACGGGGCTGAGCCGTACCATGCGCACGGCCGATGCCACCGAGCGCTACATGGCCGCCAACGGCATGACGCCAGATGCACGCTGGGTCGGCAACCCCAACCTGGACCCCGAAGCACACCATCAGCTCGATGCCGGCCTTGCATGGGAAGGGCGGCAGACCCGCGCAGGGCTCGTGGTCTATATCGACCAGGTACAGGACTACATCCTGCGTGACCGCGCCCACGGCCAGGACGGCATCCTGCAAACCGACAATGCCACCATCTACCGCAATGTATCGGCCCGCCTGATCGGCACCGAACTCACCGCCAGCCGCCGCCTGGGCAAGCACATCCTCGCCTCGGGCGATCTGTCATGGGTGCGCTCGGAAAACCTTGACGATCATCGTCCCATTGCCCAGACCCCGCCACTGCAGGGCACACTGCGCCTCGACCGCACCCAGGGCGCGCTGGCCGTGGGCGCCCGCGTGCGCTGGGCCGCGCGCCAGAACCGGGTGGAAGACGACCCCACCGTGGACAGCGGCGTGGACCCCCGCCAGACCCCCGGCTGGGCCGTACTGGACCTGCACGGGCGCTACCGCTTCGGGTCCCACGCCACGCTCTCGGCCGGGATCGACAACGTGTTCGACCGCACCTACGCCAACCACCTGAACAGGGCCAATGCCGACCCGTTCAACCCCCAGGCCATCCAGGTCAACGAACCCGGCATGAGCCTCTGGATGCGGCTGCACGGCAAGTTCTGAGCTGCGACAAATCCACCCTCCGACCTGCCCCGCCACTGGCGGGGCTTTTTTGTGGTGCCGCCCAGGATGGGTGCAACAGACACAAGAACCATCAGTCTGAGACCGGGCAACTTCCCTGCCCATTACCCGAGAAAAACAAAGGTAAAAATGGGGACAGACCCTTTTTATCCATTATTGATGTTTACTGGAGTTGACCCGTTTTCGTGGACACCTGATGATTTTGCGGGAAAAAGGGGACAGACCCCTTTCCGGGAAAAAGGGGACAGACCCCTTTCCAGCTCTGTCTTTTATTTACCTATTCCGTATTTCTATCGTGTAATCTGGCGCCTCTTCCCATCGAATAGTTTTGACCGCTCCGGTGCAGCCACTTCTATGTGTTCGATATGTGGTTATCCCTGTCACCTTTTTATTAGTAAACCATATGATTTTATGATCGTTATAACCAAATCCAGCGCCTGATACACAATACTGCCATGCTTCCTTATTACCCTTGAACTGACGATCATATGGTGGCCCCATAATATTGAGAACTCTTTCTCTCGAATCACCCGGATTTATTAGAATTGTCTTCTTATCTAGGGTTCCACATCCACCGATAAGAAGAATTAAGAACGAGATAAAAAAGTATTTCATTAGCCAACCTATATTTGTGTTTAGAATAACGTGTTAATCTAGCAATAAATTTGGTGTACCACGATTTCTTAGCTCGTGAGCCTACCATGGATTATTCTTCATTAACTTATATTACAAATACAGTTTTAGCAGTAATGAACCTATAGTCAAATCTGGTGTACAGCCTGATCAGGCAACGCTCCTACTTCCGTCGGTCTCGCTGTTCACTTCGACTTACACTCCCTCCCTGAACCTCGCTCCTTCGACAACCTTGGCAAGGTAATTGAACCCCCAGATCACGCGCCACGGTTTCTCTGCACTTATGCCCAACTTGTGGAAAAAGGGGACAGACCCCTTTCCCTCTGCGGAAAATAGGGACGGACGCTTTTATGGTGTCTGAGACTCTCAAACACCCTCGCAATTTTCTGCCCTCCACCAACCCAGATAAGCTATGACGGCCTTCATCACTTAGCCTTCACCCGGCCCATCCCACCCCGACAAATTTCCGACACCCGGACGGCAACCCCTTGCCTCCCGGCAGCGTCAATCTTCCGTCTCACTAAAATTCATTAACATAACCTACTGTTTTTCAATCGTTATCAGGTTTGGCACGATTCTCGCTTGGTTTGCCACGGGTTCACAATAATCACAGGGCCAGGCACCATGATTCACAATCAACCTGAAGCTGAACGGCAGGCCAACCGCAACGCGGTAGGGCCCATGCCGGTTCCGGAGCAGAAGCCTCGCTTTGATGCCACTGCCAAGGGGGTGGAGCTGCTGCAGGCCCTGCAGACGACGCTGGACATCGAGCAGATCATTGGCCTGTTTTCCAACATCATTCTCGATGTGGTGCCGCACGAGGGGTATCGCTTCCGGCATGACGAGCTGGATCTGGACATCAGCGAGGGGCGCCATTCGCGCCACGAGGCCGGTTACAACCTGAGCCTCGAGGATGAGCATCTGGGGCAGCTGACCCTGTATCGCAACTGGAAGTTTCGGGACGACGAGCTGGCCAATCTGGAGCTGCTGCTGGGCCAGCTCGTTTACCCGCTTCGCAATGCCATTCGCTACCTGCAGGCCATCGAGTCTTCCTACAACGACCCGCTGACCGGGCTGCGCAACCGCACCGCCATGGAGATGGAGATGCCGCGCATGCTGGAGCTTGCCCGGCGGCACAACCTGCCGGTGTGCCTGCTGATGCTGGACCTGGATCACTTCAAGCACATCAACGATACGCATGGGCACCTGTGCGGCGACGAGATCCTGAAGAAGGTGGGGCAGATCGTGCAGCACACCATTCGTGCCAGTGACCTTGCCTTCCGCTTTGGCGGCGAGGAAATCGCCGTGCTGCTGCCCAACTGCAACCCGGAGGGTGCCCGGCAGCTTGCCGAGCGCCTGCGCGGGCGCGTGCAGGACGAGGCCTATTGCGAGGCACGCGACCTGGAGGTGACGGTGAGCATCGGCATTGCCGCCCTGCAGACCGGGGATAGCCGCGAAACCCTGTTCCAGCGGGCCGACGAGGCCCTGTACCGGGCCAAGCACAATGGCCGCAACCGGGTGGAGTTCGGCACCCAGGGCTGAACCGCGGCGCTGTTACCCTTCCGCGCAGCGTACTATCATCGCTGTATGGAACTCGATGATGACCGCCTTTTGCGCTATTCGCGCCAGATCATGCTGCCGCAGATCGATGCGGCCGGCCAGCAACGCCTGCTCGACAGCCATGCCCTGATCATTGGCGTGGGCGGGCTGGGCTCCCCTGCCGCACTCTACCTTGCCGCCGCCGGTGTAGGCCGGCTCACCCTGGTGGATCACGACCGGGTGGAACTCTCCAACCTGCAGCGCCAGATCCTGCACGGCGCGGATGACCTGGGCCGGCCCAAGGTGGCCTCCGGCCGCGACAGCCTGCTGCGGATCGACCCCGGGCTGGAGATCCAGGCCGTGCCACACAAGCTGGAAGGGGCAGAGCTCGAGGCCGCCTGTGCCGAGGCCGATGTGGTACTCGACTGCACCGACGGCTTCGAGGCACGCCATGCCCTCAACCGCGCCAGCCTGGCTACCGGCACGCCGCTGGTCTCGGCGGCCGTAATCCGCATGGAGGGGCAGCTCTCCGTGTTCGATCCGCGCGTGCCCGAGGCGCCCTGCTATGCCTGCCTCTATCCCGAGGCGGGCGAGGAGCCGGCCGGTACCTGCAGCGAAAACGGCGTGCTGGCCCCGGTAGCCGGGCTGATGGGCTGCCTGCAGGCCACCGAGGCCATCAAGCTGCTGACCGGCCTGCCTACCCTGGTCGGGGAGCTGCTGCTGGTGGACGCACTGGCCCTGCAGTTTCGGCGCATGCGCCTGCCCCGCGACCCGGCCTGCACGGCTTGCGGCCCCTCGACGGCACGAAACGACAGGAACCCGGCTCAGCCCTGATCGTGCGCCTCGCAGGGCTTGCGGTATTCCTCCGGCACGTCGTCGGGGCAGACACCGCACTGTTCGTTGCCGGGTACCGCGAAGTCGATCTTGCGCGGATAGGGCAGATTGAGGTTTTCCATGATCTCGACGAATTCCTCTTCGCTCTTTCCGGCCAGGTAGGGATTGCGCTTTTTCTCCTGCGCGATGGAAGAGACGAAGCGGCCCTCGTAATCGTGGGCCGGGTACACCAGGGTCTCGTCGGGCAGGGTGAACAGCTTTTGCGTGATGCTGCGATACAGGGTGCGCGAATCGCCCGACTGGAAGTCGGTCCGACCACAGGCATCGATCAGCAGGGCATCACCGGTGAAGGCCATCTTCTGGGTGCCGTTGTCGATGAGATAGGCGAAGTGATGGTCGGTATGCCCGGGGGTGTAGAGGCCATATAGCTCGATGTTGCCGATCCGGAAGGCCTGCCCCTCTTCGATGCCGATGTCCACGCACTCGAACTTCGCCTTTTCCGGATACACGATCTTGCTGCCCAGCATCGACTTGAGTCGGCGCGCGCCGGTCAGGTGGTCGGCGTGTACGTGGGTATCGATGGTGTAGGCCAGCTTCAGGCCCATCTCCTGGAGTACCTTTGCGTCACGCTCGGCGGTGTCCAGCACCGGGTCGATCAGGGCCGCCTCGCCGGTTTCAGGATCAGCGACGAGATAGGTGTAGGTGGATGAATCGGGTTCGAACAGCTGCCTGAAGATCATGTGCCTGCCTCCTGCATGATGTTTTTGCTTGTGCGTGACAGCGTGGAGCCTTGCGCGGCACAATTCAAGCCGGAAAACACGAGGGACATCACATGCGCATACTGCACACCATGATCCGGGTGGGCGACCTGGACCGTTCCATCGACTTCTACACCAGCGTGCTGGGCATGAAGCTGCTGCGCCGCAAGGACTACCCCGACGGCAAGTTCACCCTGGCCTTTGTCGGCTATGGCGACGAACGCGAACAGTGCGTGCTCGAACTGACCTACAACTGGGGCGTGGACCACTACGCGCTTGGCAACGGATTCGGCCACATCGCCATCGAGGTGGATGACGTGTACGCGGCGGCGGAACGGATCCGAGAGCGGGGCGGCAAGATCATCCGCGAGCCGGGGCCGATGAATGCCGGCACCACCATCATCGCGTTCGTCGAGGACCCGGACGGCTACCAGATCGAGCTGCTGGGGCCGAGGGGCTGAGAGAAAGGGGGAAGAAGAAAATGGTGGCTATGGGTGGATTCGAACCACCGACCCCATCATTATGAGTGATGTGCTCTAACCAGCTGAGCTACATAGCCACTTGAGGGCGCGAAGGATACCGGAAAGGCCGGTTTCGGTCAACGCCCGCCGACCTGTTCATGGCCCGGCGAAGGCGGCCTGTAGCGTGCCCGAGACAGGATTTCCTTCAGACCCTCGAGATCCCGCATCCCGTCGATCAGAAAGACCACATTGCGCCGAGTGCAAGGCAGCAGGTAGGCCTCGACCCCTTCAGCACCCTCCCGCTGCAGCCAGAACACCCGGAAGCCATTGCCATCGAACTGCCCGTGCGCGCCCTGCTCGTCCAGACCAAAGGCGCGACGGATGTCGGGCAGGATGCCCTTTGCCGGCTCCCTGTCATTCCACACCGCCTTGAGATACCCGCAGGCATCGTCCACGCCGAGCTTGCGGTAAACCGCAGCATGTACGGAGCCCTGGCCAAACTGGCTGCTGATCAACGAAATGCCGAGTTTCATATCCGGCACACGGCCCGGCCGGACCAGCTCCAGCTCGACTGCGGGTTCGGTCAGGTTGTAGACCGTCACCTTGTGCAAGTTATCGGTCGCAACGGGGATTTCCAGCCATGCGATCTGGATTGGCAGCAGAGGCGCTGCCGACAACGGCACAGCAAAGGAGATCAGGCTGAGCAGAAGCGCCATCCGGCTCATGAACAGGATGGCGCGGTCTTTCCATTTGTACCCATCCATTTTTCCCTGCACGATCACTCCTCCCTGAAATGCATTCCTTCTGCCCGCTCAGCGCGGATTCAGCACCATGTTCCGGCCCGGCACCTAGACATTGAACCGGAAGTGCACCACGTCGCCTTCCTGCATGATGTAGTCCTTGCCTTCGAGGCGCCACTTGCCGGCATCCTTGGCGCCCTGCTCTCCGCCGCAGGCGATGAAGTCGTCGTAGGCGATGACCTCGGCACGAATGAAACCCTTTTCGAAATCGGTATGGATGACCCCGGCGGCCTGCGGCGCGGTGGCACCCTTGCGCACGGTCCAGGCGCGCACTTCCTTGACCCCGGCGGTGAAGAATGTCTGCAGGCCGAGCAGGTCGTAGCCGGCGCGGATGACGCGGTTCAGGCCCGGCTCGTCCATGCCCATCTCGCCCAGGAATTCGGCCTGCTCGTCGGGGTCGAGCTGGGCGATTTCAGCCTCGATGGCGGCGCACACCGGCACCACCGCGGCCCCTTCGGACTCGGCACGTGCGCGTACCTGGTCGAGCAGCGGATTGTTCTCGAAGCCGTTCTCCGCCACATTGGCGATGTACATCATCGGCTTGATGGTGATGAGATGCAGCTCGCGGATCTGCCGGCGCTCGTCGTCGGTGAGTTCCAGCGTGCGCGCCGGGCGACCTTCCTGCAGATGCGCCAGCACGCGCTCGAAGAAGGCCTTGCGGGCGATCTGTTCCTTGTTGCCGGACTTGGCCTGCTTGGCCACGCGGGCCACGGCCTTCTCTGCCGTATCCATGTCGGCCAGGACCAGCTCGGTCTCGATCACCTCGATGTCGTCGATCGGGGAGACGCGGCCGGAGACATGCACGATGTCGTCATCCTCGAAGCAGCGCACCACATGAGCGATGGCATCGGTCTCGCGGATGTGGGCCAGGAACTGGTTGCCCAGGCCCTCGCCCTTCGAGGCTCCCTCCACCAGCCCGGCGATGTCGACGAACTCGATGGTCGTGGGCAGGACCCGCTCCGGCTTGACGATCTCGGCCAGTGCATCCAGGCGGGGATCCGGTACCGGCACGATGCCCACATTGGGATCGATGGTGCAGAAGGGATAGTTCTCGGCCTGGATCTCGGCCCGGGTGAGGGCGTTGAACAGGGTGGACTTGCCGACATTGGGCAAACCCACGATACCGCATTTGAAACCCATGGAATGCTTACCTCTTGCTGTGCAGACGGTTCATGGCCTGCTGCATTTCGCCGCGCACGATCAGCGGCAGGGCGGACAGTGCCTCGTCGATGGCTTCGTCGATCTGCGCCTGCTCCTCGCGCGAGGCACGGTGCAGCACGTAGTCGACCACCTGGTCCTTGTGACCGGGGTGGCCGATGCCGATGCGCAGGCGCCAGAAATCGGCCCCGATGTGACGGATCAGATCGCGCAGGCCGTTGTGCCCGCCATGCCCCCCACCCTGCTTCAGGCGCACGGTGCCCGGCGGCAGGTCGAGCTCGTCATGCGCCACCAGCACGGCCTCGGGCGGGATGCGGTAGAAGTCGCAGAACTGGCGCACCGACTGCCCGCTGCGGTTCATGAAGGTCATCGGCTTGAGCAGCCAGATGCCGCGCCCTTCCAGCTGCAGCTTGCAGGCCTCGCCGAGAAAGCGCGACTCCTTGCGAAACACCGCGCCCTCGCGCGCGGCCAGGCGCTCGACAAACCAAAACCCGGCGTTGTGCCGGGTCTGGTCGTACTCGGGGCCCGGATTGCCCAGGCCCACGATGAGCTGGATGCCGTCTGCGGACATCGACGGGGATCAGTCCTCGCCGCCTTCCTCCGCGGCAGCCTCTTCTCCGCCCTCGGCCTCTTCCTCGGCACCGCCCTTGGGCTTGAGGATGGTGACCACGGCGTTGTCGTGGCCATGGACCAGCTCGAGGATCTCGACGCCCTCGGGCACCTTGAGGTCGGACAGGTGCAGGGTGTCGCCGGCATGCAGCTCGGACAGGTCGACGTCGATGTGCTCGGGGATGTTGCCCGGCAGGCAGACCACCTCGACCTCCACCAGCAGGTGGGAGACGGTGCCACCCTCGTTCTTGACCCCGACGCAGCTTTCCTCGTTGAGGAAGTGCAGCGGGACATGGACATGCAGTTTTTCGTCCATGTTGATGCGCTGCAGGTCGAAGTGCAGGATGTTGGGCTTGTAGGGATGGCGCTGCAGGTCACGCAGGACGACGTTCTCGTCCTGGCCACCGAGCTTCAGGGTCAGAACCTGTGAATAGAAGCCCTCGTCCTCGAGATGCTTGAGCAGCTCGTTTTCGCGCACGCTGATGGGCGTGGGCTCCTTGCCGGCACCGTAGACGATGCCCGGGACCAGGCCAGCGCGACGCAGGCGGCGGCTCGCACCCTTTCCCTGATCCTCGCGCTTTTCGGCGTTGATGATGTACTCGCTCATGTCTTTTACCTCGATTGCAATGAATGAAGGCAGCCCTGAGGCTGCCCCGCTGCCCCGCGACCAGGGCAACGCACGTTCGAGGGCAATGCCCTCAATCCATGAACAGGGAGCTGACGGACTCTTCCCGACTCACCCTGCGTATGGTCTCTGCCAGCATGGCGGCCACGCTCAGCTGGCGAATCTTGCTGCAGGCCTTGGCCCGCTCGCTCAACGGGATGGTGTCGGTGACCACCAACTCGTCGAGCTGTGACTTGGTGATGTTCTCCACCGCCGGGCCCGAGAGCACCGGGTGGGTGGCATAGGCCAGCACGCGCCGGGCACCGTGCTCCTTGAGCGCGTTGGCCGCCTGGCACAGGGTTCCGGCGGTATCGACCAGGTCGTCCACCATGATGCAGGTGCGACCCTCGACATCGCCGATGATGTTCATCACCTGGGCCACGTTGGCCCGGGGGCGACGCTTGTCGATGATGGCCAGGTCGGCATCGTCGAGACGCTTGGCAATGGCCCGTGCCCGCACCACGCCGCCGACATCCGGCGACACCACGATGAGGTCATCGATCTTCTGCCGGTAGATGTCGCCCAGCAGCACCGGCGAGGCATAGACGTTGTCCACCGGGATGTCGAAGAACCCCTGTACCTGGTCGGCATGCAGGTCCACGGTGAGCACCCGGTCGGTGCCGACGGTGGTGATCATGTTGGCCACCACCTTGGCCGAGATCGGCACCCGCTGCGAGCGCACCCGGCGATCCTGGCGAGAGTAGCCGAAATACGGAATCACCGCCGTGATGCGTGCCGCCGAGGCCCGGCGCAACGCATCGATCATGATCAGCAGCTCCATGATGTTGTCGTTGGTGGGGCTGCTCGTGGACTGCACCACGAACACGTCCCGGCCGCGGACATTCTCGAGGATCTCGACCCGGACCTCACCATCACTGAAGCGTCCGACCAGTGCCTCGCCCAGCGGGATGTTCAGGTAGCTGACAATCGAGCGAGCCAACTCGGGGGTGCCGTTCCCCGCGAAGACCATCATCCGGTTTGTTTCGGGCATGCGTTCGACCCTGGTCGGTATTGAATGGCTGGGCCGGCAGGATTCGAACCTGCGCATGCCGGAATCAAAATCCGGTGCCTTACCACTTGGCGACGGCCCAACAACCTGTTCGCCGGCCCCAATGCCGCTTCGCGGCATGTCCGGCAGGATTACTGCGGAACCCTGCGGGTTCCTTGCCCCTTCGGGGTCGTCGCCTGCGGCTCCGATGCTACCGCGCATGCGCGGTGGTCGAACCTGCGCATGCCGGAATCAAAATCCGGTGCCTTACCACTTGGCGACGGCCCAACAACCTGTTCGCCGGCCCCAATGCCGCTTCG
>RFHG01000168.1 GCA_003696465.1 Gammaproteobacteria bacterium
CATCGTGCTGTCCAACAACGACGGCTGCGTGGTGGCCCGCTCGCAGGAGGCCAAGGCCCTTGGCATCGGCATGGCCGTGCCCGCCTACCAGATCCGCGAGCTGATCGAGCGCGAGGGCGTGGCCGTGTTCAGCAGCAATTACGCCCTCTATGCCGACATCTCGCAGCGCGTGATGTGCGTGCTCGAGGAACTGGCGCCCCGGGTCGAACAGTACTCCATCGACGAGGCCTTCCTCGATCTTTCCGGCCTGGCCGACCCCACCCGCCTTGCCCGCACCCTGCGCGATCGGGTCCACCGCTGGGTAGGCGTCCCGGTCAGCGTGGGGCTGGCGCCCACCCGCACCCTGGCCAAGCTGGCCAATGCCGCGGCCAAACGCTGGCCGGCCACCGGTGGCGTGGTCGATCTGCGTGACCGTGCGCGTCAGCGCCGCCTGCTGCGCCTGATGGAAGTGGAAGAGATCTGGGGCGTGGGCCGCCGGCTGGGCCGGCGCCTGCGCGGCATGGGTATCGACACCGCGCTGAAACTGGCCGACAGCGACGTCGCCCTGATGCGCAAGGCCTTTTCCATCAATATGGAACGCACCATCCGTGAGCTGCGCGGCCAGCCCTGCCTCGAGCTGGAAGAGGCCCCGCCGCCACGCCAGCAGGTACTGTGCAGCCGCACCTTTGCCGAGCGCGTGAGCGCACTCGAGCCCCTGCGCGAGGCGGTGAGCCACTTCGCCGCCCGGACGGCAGAAAAACTGCGCGAGGATGGCCAGCAGGCCCGCCAGGTGAGCGTCTATCTGCGTACCAATCCGCACAACCCGCACGAGCCCCAGCATCACCCCTGCGTCACCGTGCCCCTGCCCGAACCCGCCGACGACAGCCGTGACATCATTCACGCCGCACTGCAGGCTCTGGAGCAGGCCTGGCGCCCCGGCCACCGCTACATGAAGGCCGGCGTGCTGCTCGGCGAGCTGGTGCAGGCCGGCACCTGGCAGCGCGACCTGTTCGACCACCTGCCCGCGCGCCGCCGTCCCGATGCCCTGATGCAGACCCTGGACCGCATCAACCGCAGTGGTCGCGGCCGCCTGTTCTTTGCCAGCGAGGGCATCCGCCGTCCCTGG
>RFHG01000169.1 GCA_003696465.1 Gammaproteobacteria bacterium
GGACCAGCCCATCGAAACTGGCACCATGCTCACCCGATCCGATTTCTCAAGCACAGCGTAATCGATCGAGATATCCGGCATCTCGGCAAACTGATGGCGAACCACCTCCTGCCAGTCTTCCCCGGCCTGCCAGCGCGATCGCATGCGATCTAGCACCCCGTGGATTTCTGGCTGATGCCTCTCGATCTCATCCAGAATCACCGATGCCTTCCAGACAAACATGCCGGAGTTCCAGAAATAATGGCCGTCCTCAACGAAAGCCCTGGCAGTCGCCAGATCCGGCTTCTCGGTGAAGCGCTTCACCGGACGGACCGGATTGCCATCAGATTCCCCCGCCTGAATATAGCCGAAACCCGTATCCGGATGCTCAGGGACGATGCCAAAAGTCACCAGCTGGCCATTCTCGGCAGCGGCCACCGCATGGCCAAGCGCCTCATGGAAGGCCGGGACATCCTGAATGATGTGATCGGCCGGCAGTACCAGCATCACCGGATCCTCGCCCTGCTCCAGAAACAGGGCCGCAGCCAGCGCAATGGCCGGCGCGGTATTGCGACCGCAAGGTTCCAGAATCTTGTTCAGGTGATCCAGCTCGGAAAAGGCCTCACCGGATGCATGCGCCTCGTTCGTGACCACCCAGACATCGTCCGGCTCAATCAGCGGCGCCAGCCTCGAAATCGTGGCCGCCAGCAGGGACTCCTCCCCATCCAGCTTCAGAAACTGCTTCGGCAGCTGCTGACGCGACATCGGCCAGAGGCGCGTGCCGGATCCTCCGGCAAGAACGACAGCTCGCATCATGCCCCCCCCGAAGCCGGACTGTATTCATATTGGTAATGGTAGCCGCCATAGCCATAGCCTTTCTGATGCTCCATACCGTTGAAAATAGCACCGGTCACCTTGATGTTGGCGCGTTCGAGATGCCGGACAGCCTGCTTGATTTCAGCGAGCGGATGCATCCCTGCGCGCAGCAAAAGGAACGTTGCAGCCGATCGGCGGGCGATCAC
>RFHG01000170.1 GCA_003696465.1 Gammaproteobacteria bacterium
CGGGCTTTCGGCCGACGGCACGACCGGCCTGGATGGCGGCTTTCCGTTCGGAGACGTGCTGAACTACAAGCAGCGGCTGCAGCAGCGGGCGCTGCGCGCTGAGCTGGAATATCCACTGATTGAAAACTGGACCACGCTCGTGCGCCTGGCCCGCAGCGAGGATGTTGCGACTTCGACCGATCCGGCCACGGCCTCGAACAACACGAACATCCGCACCCGCATCGACCAGTGGAGCTGGGAGAACCGGCTGGATTTTGGTGAGTGGAATGCTCTTGTGGGGCTTGAGCAGCATCGTGACAGTGGCAAGAACTATAGAGCTGGCCTGGATAAGAGTGTCACTCAGACGGCGGCTTTCGCAGAGCTTGGCGCACATCTCGGCATATTCGATGCGACGGCGGCCATTCGGCAGGACCGAAACAGCACAGTTCAGAACAAGACGACATACCGCCTCGGTTTGGCGTTGCGTCCCATAAACGGGCTAAAGCTGTTCGCGAACTACGGCACCGGCTTCAAGGCGCCTACGATCAATGCGCTTTTTTATCCGGGATCCGGGAACCCTGACTTGAAGCCCGAATCGTCGAAAGGATGGGACGCTGGAGTGCGGTGGAACAGTACAACAAGATGGGGAGATGTATCGCTGGGAGCAACATATTTCTACCAAGATATTACCAATCTTATTGAGTGGATTCCGCCTGCAGGTGGAGGATGGATGTGGTTTCCCATCAACGCTAGTCCAATCATCAAGGGCTGGGAGCTTGAGGGACGACTTTCTTTGGAGCATGCCTATCTTCGCGCTAATTGGACCGTGCAGAGCGCCAAGGAAAAGAGTTACGGCTACCCGCTGGCACGACGAGCCAAGGAGAAGGGTGGTATAGGCATCGGTGTAGATAGCGGCATTTGGGGTGTTGACGCATATCTGGCCATTGTTGGCCCGCGCTTTTCCACGCCGAACTATACAGACCCGATGGCCGGTTATACGAAGCTGGATGCGCGTGCCTGGGTGGAGGTTATGGAGCATGTCCGCCTGACCGCGCGTGTGGAGAATGCCGAAAACCGCCACTATGAGGAGGTCAAGGGCTACGGCGTGATGCCCCGCGTCTGGTATCTCGGCGTGGAGGGTCGCTATTAGCAGGCCCGCGCTCAGGCTGGCGGCGGCCTTTGTCGCCGCCGCCGGTCTGCATGCTCTTGCGCTCTGGGCGATATCCGATGTGCACGTCACGGCTCCGGGCGTAGGCCGGGCCGTGGCGTATCTGCCGGTGGAGATCGTGCGCTCGACGCCGGCGGCTGATTTGAGCCATGCTGCGGATGACTCGTACCGAACGCGGAAACACACCCCGGCCGCGCATCCGGCGCCATCGCATCGGAAGCCGGTCGCAACGGCTCCTGCTCATTCCCTGAAGCCCGCTGCGCCCAAGGTGCGCGCCGAGGCATCGAGCAGCCAACATCAACCGATGGCTACGGTCGCCCGAAAGGAGGGCGAGGGCGCCTCTTCGCATTCGCGATCCGAGCCCCGGACGGCCGCGCAAGCGGCTAGACCCGTGCCCGAAGGCGCGCGGCCGCTGTTTTTCGCACACATCCGCTATCCCTGGCAGGCCCGGCGCATGGGCTGGCAGGGGCGGGTCGAGGTCGGCTTCGATGTCCTAGCCCGCAGGCTCAATCATGTGCGTCTGCTCGCCTCCAGCGGTCATCATGTGCTGGACGATGCCGCCCTGGACGGCGTGAAGGCCGTGGATCGGGTCGATCTTGCCGACGGCAGCTACGTGCTGCCGGTGCGCTTCGTGCTGCAATGA
>RFHG01000171.1 GCA_003696465.1 Gammaproteobacteria bacterium
AGGCCGACGTGGCGCACCTGAAGAATGAGCGACACTACCGCCCCTTCGGGGACGAAGGCGAACTCACTCCGCAAGGCCTCTACCTGTTCACCTGCCTGTGGCTGTCGCGCCGGCAGGCCAACGAGTTTTTCAACCACATCAAGTACTTCAAAGACACGCGCAAGGCCAGGCATCGCGCTACCCGATACGGTTTTGCGCTCTATTGTGCCCGCCCTCCCGAGCCCCGCGTCACCAGCAGCCACCCCGCCCTCGACATCCTGGCCGAGCTGGAGCGCATCCCGCAAGCGCTTTATCGCTTGCTGCAGGATGAAGACAAGAAAAATTTCCAGGTGCAGCCAGAAGACACCGACGCTCCGGACACCGACGACACGCTCAGCACCCCTCTGATGATCCGCAAGCGCGACCGCTTCCCGCATTTCGCACTGGCTTTCTTCGAGCGCAACCCCGGCCTGCTCGGCAAGATGCGCTTCCAACTCAAACTCGGGCAGGTGGTCATGGCCACCTATGACAAGAAAAAGGGCGAGATCGGCCGACGCATCCTGGTGCGCGACATCTTCGCATGGGGCTTCCCCGAACACTTCCAAAACCCCGAACGGGTGGGCGCACTGCACCAAAAAGGCTGGCTGGAAAAAGGAAAACTTGCTACCCGCGTACAGCAATACCGGCCCCGATATCACCTGACCGATTTCGGCATCGGCCTGCGTTTCGAAGGAAGCTGGCCCAGGGACGAAGAGGCTTGGCCCGACATACGGCCCGAGCATTTCCGGCCGGCGCCCGCGCCCCATGCCATCCTGCCGGCCAAAGCGCTGCCCTCCCTGCTGGCATGGGAGCTGCTGCGCTACAGACATCCCGAATGGGACATGCCGCCTGCAAGCGAACTGCTCGAACGGACCTGGCAAAACATGCACCGCTTTTTCACCGATGTGGAAAATGGCGCCATCCAGCCCGTGAGCGACGAAGGACAACTGGCTGCCGTGTGCAGCAAATACGACATCGACCCTGCCGACCTGCCGCGCCGCCTCAGAAGATACCTGCTCGACAGTCAGCCCCGGGCCGACGAGCAGGAGCGCGCACTGGAGTGGCTCAAAAACAAAAAGGTCGAGACGGACCGCCTCATCAAACGCCTGACCGCCCAGCGCAAACGCCTGCAGGAAGACCCCGACCAACGGCCCTTCCTGCGCGCAGGCGACATGGCCACCTGGCTGGCACGCGACATCTGCTACTTCCAGCACCCCGAAGGCCACCAGCTCAACAACGACGAGTACCGCGACCTGCAGGCCACCCTCGCCTATTTCGGCAAAAATGGCAAGGATGAGGTCATGCGCAAGCTCGAGGCGCTCGGCCTCACAGGCCAACCGGGGAAGGACCACCCCTTCCTCTACAAGCTGCGCCGCAAGACCTCCATTCGCGGCGTGCTCGGCTTCTATCGCGCCTACCTCAACGGCAAAATGAAATGGCTCGACGACCAGATGCGAAAACTCCGCAATGGGAAACGTCCCGACGACTACCTGCGCCACGTGGTGCCCCCGCTGCGCACCCGCCAGCAGCCGCCCCACATGACGGGCTACCCCGTGGTGCTGCCACCCGATCTGCTCCGACGCCAGCTGGCAGCAGTGCTGGCCAACCACAACTACGCGGTCTCGCCGCACGACAGCCTCGAAAAGATCCTGTCGCAGCTCGAAGAGTGGGAGCCGCCACAGGCCTTCTATGGCCTGCCGCGCGAATATCGGATCCGGACCGAAAGCGTAATCTACGCACCGGATCAGACAGATTTTGCCGGTTTCGCCAAACGCTTCAAGGACGACCCCGCCCGCCCGCTGGCAAATGGAGAAGGCGAGGAGCGCAACACAAACGAACTGACCGAGTTGGGCAAAAAACTCTGGAAGCGCATCAACCACACCGAGAAGCTGTTGCGGCGCTATGCCCTGCAGGATCGCCTGCTGTGGTGGCTGGCCCGCACCCTGCTGGAACAGGATAATGAGCAGATCGACATAAAGGGCTGGAAACTCCAACACCTCGGCTTCGACCAGCCGGGCTCGCCCATGCAGCAGGAGGTCACCTTCAATGTGAAGGTGACCGATGCGGAAGGGCAGGAGCACGAAATCAGCGCCACCATGCGGCCCCGTCACTATGGCAAGATGCAGCGCGCCCTGCGCGACCGCCGCGTGCCCGGCCTGCTCACCTGGTTCGCACCCGAACAGCCGCTCACCTTCGATGCGCTGCGGGCCGAACTGGAGCGCACCGCTACCCGGCAGGACGAAGTGCTCCAGAAGGTGTACGCGCTGGAG
>RFHG01000172.1 GCA_003696465.1 Gammaproteobacteria bacterium
AGCAGCCTGTCTTTGAGATAGAATCTTCCTCTGGTCTTTCCGCTTTGCTTTTGCATTTCTTCATAGGTCACTCTTCCGCAGATACAGGGGGTATACATGGTCATCTGCCGAAACAGCTTCATATCCATTTTCATTTCCTGTATCGTCCAGGGAAGCCTGTTTCCCACGCCTATGATGCCGTCATCTGTAATTGCAGTTACAAATCGGATGAGCTTATCCTTGTACATGACGTTTTTATTTGGCAATGATTACGTCGCCTACGTATATTTTTCCGCTTTCCATTACCATTTGCCACACATACACACCGTTGTCCATTGCTTTACCTCTGAATGTGCCGTCCCATACGGGTTCATTGCTTTCAAGCAACATGTTGCCCCACCTGTCAAAGATAAAGAACTCTTTTACTTTATCATCATAATCAGGCATGAAGAATATCTCAAATTTTCCGTTGTTGATACTTCCAGGTCTAAACACATTGGGAGCATAGTAAGGTACTTCATCATACACGCGAAACTCGTACTTGAGTACATAGGTACAAGTATCGTTGGTAATGGTTTCCATTACTACTCTGTCGTCATTGATAATATACATCTTCCAGCATTCACCGTCCAGGAACTTCCAAGAGGTATTACATAAATCAAATACGTATCCCGTTCCTTTCTTTACAAACAGAACATCTTCGATATTCATGGGAGGGATGATTGCATATACTTTCTTGTCAGCTATGCCGCTGCATGTGTCGTCGTATATGCGCATATGCAGCTTTTCGTCTTTCAGGACGACAATCGTATCATCACCAAATATTTCATAGTCAAGACTCATCTGCATTGCCCATACAGGCGGCTCTATGACAATCGTATCACCATAACATGCAAAAGTATCGTTCCATGTCATTTCAAAGACGTGATTTTCCCAATGTATTCTGAACAGCGTGTCACAGCACTTTCCTATCTTGAAATACCTCAAAGGCATCTGCTGGTCTTCGAAACATTGGTACATCACGGTATCTTGCACTTTGATGCATTGATTGTATGGTTCTTCCACACAGTGGGCATATACGCCTATAATCGTTTCATCCCAGATATCTGGATAGACATGCAAAATCACATAGTCTGTAGCATATGGTATTACCAGCCTGCCATATCCTTTCTTGTTGTATTTGCCCCAATACTGGTCGTTGTACAGGTAATGGTCATAAGGTATCTGGTCTTTGAATATTACGGTATCAGGATAGATTTCCATGTACCCGTCATAGCAAGGAGTGCCATGAGGGATTACTTCGAAGTTGCACCATATCCACTTGGTATCGATAATCGTATCACCAGTAAGGCCGTCAGTAACGTAGAACTTGTCGGGAACGTTCAGAGTGACAAAATCTATTATCAATGTATCTTCTTCGAGACATTGATTGGCAAAACGGATAGGAATATCCCATACCTTGTGGGCATTCCTTTTCTCGAATCTCATAGGAACGCCACAGTTGGTAAGTATTATCTCGTTGCTTTGTCCAGACAACATTGTCGGCAAGACGAATAAAAACAGCAAAAGAGTTCTCATGACTGAATGGTTTGATGAACGATACTTCACATGTTTCAGTCATAGATTATTCATTGTCAATGCCTAATGTAGATAAGTGTATCTTTTCCACAGTACATATTTTACAGGCTAATAAAAAAGTGCGTGCATCTCAGGGACACACGCACCTTACAAATAAGCGGGTTGGAGTGCAGGTATTCTTTAGTTGCTCTTTCCGTAATAATCCATTACTTCAGTAAGTACATCTTCCAATACATCATCGCTATACTTATCATACAAAGTAGATACAAGGGTACAAATCAAGTTTTTCTTTTCTTCTTCTGAATATACGTTCTTGTTTCCGAGGATGATATCTTCGACTACTGTCTTTCCTTCGGGGGTTACGTCGAACACTTTTTCGATTTCATCTTTAAAATCCTCTACTATCTCGTTTATAACTGTATAGTCGAGTGTGTAATATATATCCTGAGCCATGAAGGTAAACTTGCCGTTTTTCCTATATATCTCACAGGTAACGGTCATTTGCAGTGTTAGCGGATGATCTGGAAATATTTTCGAGCTGTCATATACATACGTGCTTTTTACCAGATGGAATACTGCTTTTTCTATCTCACGTTCAGACACAGTCATGACAGACTGCATCTTTTCGTTTATTTTACCATTGAGCTTCTCATGAACACCGTGCAGTATCCAGCTTCTGTCCAGAAAGGTGAACTGCTCGGCTTTCTCGCCAGAATAAGGAATTTGATTTACCATAATCCTTGTTTTGTTGCAAAGATAAAAACTTTTTCGTAAAAATGTTGTATTTTATCAAAAAATTTTTTACATTGCGCGCATGTTGTAAACAGTGTACCATATGATAATAGATGATGTAGAGATAACGACAGATGATCCAAGAGAGTTTTGGCTTACCTGGATATACATCGTTCAGGGAACGCTCGACCTCAAGCCGCTCACAAAGAAGGAGCTTCAGATAGTGCTCAACGCCATACTCTCGCCTTACAGTCATCCGTTCAGAGACATGGGTGCATATCAGCTTTCAAA
>RFHG01000173.1 GCA_003696465.1 Gammaproteobacteria bacterium
GCGGCAGATGCACGAGGGGAGCCAGACCGACCCGCAGGTCCGGATTGCCGAACTGCAGAAGCGGCGTGACGAGATCGATGCCGAGATCGCCCGCATCCTGGGAGGCGATATCCCACTGCTCGACGAGACCGCCCTGCGGGATCGTTTCCAACAGTTTCTGCAACTGGCAAGAGAGCTGTTGACCGACTTTCGTGAAGTGGAGCAGAATTTCCGCTCCCTTGACCGGCAGGTACGTGAGCGGATCGCGACCTGGGAGGGGGCGAAGGGGGCGCTGCTCGAAGAGATCATGGGCGAGCGCGACGCCATCGCCGACTCGGATCAGGGGAAGAGCTTCCGGGCTTTCTGGGATTTTCTGATGTCGCAGTCGCGGCAGGAGGAGTTGACCCAGCTGTTGGAGCAGGTCCTGTCGCTGCCAGCGATCCAGTCGATGTCTCCCGACTACCGCCTGCGGCGGATCCATTATGATTGGCTCGAGGCGGGGGAACACACCCAGCGGACCGTGGCCCGGCTCTCCGAGCAGCTGCGGCGTTTTCTCGACGACCAGGCCTGGCTGGAAAACCGCCGTATCATGGATATCCTGCACAGCGTCGAAAGCCACGCCCTGGCGCTGCGCGAACAGCCTCCCGCAGGTGCCTTCATGCCCCTGGCCGAGACCTCGGCGAGCGTCGAACTGCCGCTGGAGCGGCCGCTCTATAGGCCGCCGTTCAAGCCGCTGATTGCCGATTTGGCCCTGGAGGAGGGAGAGGCGGAGGTCGACACGGCGGCGCTCTACGCCCAGGTGGCGGTCGACCGGGCCGAATTGAGCGGAAATATCCGCCAGGAACTGCGGGAACGCGCTCAGGTCAGCCTTGCCGAGGTGGTGGAGCGGCATCCCTTGCAGCACGGGCTGGCCGAACTGCTCGTCTATCTGCAACTGGCGGGGGAATGGCCACGGACGGCGGTGGATGAGGAGGTGGAGGAACAGGTGGGTTGGCAACTCGAAACAGGTGTACTGCGTCGGGCACGATTGCCGCGTATTCTGTTTCTGAAGGATGGATGATGAAGCTCGACGATGCCAAGACCGACCCCGTGGCCGAGCCGGTCCACGAGCTTTCGGCGCTGGTGGTGCCGCTGCTCAAAGGGGTGATCTATCAGGAAGAGAACCCGGCGCTCTGGAGCCGGCTGCTCAACGCCCAGGCTGCGGTGCGGGATTATGTCGCTGTCCTCGGGCTTGAGCTGTTGCTCGATGAGGCCGAAGGCTATGCCTTCCTGCGCTCGCGCCAGGAGGAGGATGAAGAGGATCAGCCGACCGTGCCGCGCCTGGTCGCCCGGCGCCAGCTCTCCTATCCGGTCAGCCTGCTGCTGGCGCTGCTGCGCAAGAAGCTGGCCGAGTTTGACGCCAGTGGTGGCGAGACCCGCCTGATCCTGTCGCGGGATGAGGTGGTCGAACTGATCCGGATTTTTCTGCCCGAGGGGAGCAACGAGGCAAAGCTGATCGACCAGGTCGA
>RFHG01000174.1 GCA_003696465.1 Gammaproteobacteria bacterium
AGCGAGAAACCGCCTGAACCGGGATAGAACGGTGACGAGCAGAAGCTACATGGCCCACCAGGATTCCTGGCTTGGCAATATCATGAGCCCCTTGAGCCATTCCGCAAGAGTCACCGTTCGGCTGGTGCAATCTCCGGGCTTAGCAGGAGCCCGTACGCTCCACCCCCGGAAATCGTGCACGGAGTCGGGAACCTGCGCAGCAGGCGCGTTCCCGGCCGCGGGATCGACGGTTCGTTTCTTTTGCGCGTGCAAAAGAAATGAACTCGTGCCCGCGTAAGCGGGTACGAAACAATCCAGAAACCACACCGATGCAAGGCGCAAAGACCCTATGTCTTGCCCTGCTCCTGCTCCGGCAGATCGCAGAGCAGCCGGGCGCAGACGGTGTCGGCAAAACCGGTGCCTGCCTCGGCATAGAAGTTGTAGACCTCATCGACCCCGGCATCACGCAACAGTCCCTCCTCCTCCTCGTAATGCGCCGTGGCCGTGATCCTGCCCCGGTATCCCGCCTGTCGAAGCAGTTGCGTGGCGATCCGCATTTCTTCCGCACTCGGCAGGGCCAGCATGATGACCGAGATCCGGCGCAGGTCGAGATGGACCCGCTCGCGAAAATCCGGGTCTGTCGCACTGCCCCGAATGACATGTCTACCTTCCGCCTGATGCCGGGCCACCTTGCGTTCATCGACATCCACGCCGAGTACGGCCCTGCCAAAGCGATTGCGCATGGCATCGTAGGCCCCAGTGCCAACACGTCCCATGCCAAACACGATGATCTGCACGTCACCCGGATCGATATCCGCTTCCTCAGGGATGCGACCTGGCCGCTCCCACCGGTGCAGCCACCCCCTCCAGCGTGAATAGAAGGCATGGGCATGGGCGTTCAGGGGGGCTGCAATAATGAAGGACATGGAGAGTGCCAGGGCCATGACCACCATCCATTCACTGCCGATCACGCCGTCCCTTGCCCCGATGGACAGCACAATGAGCCCAAATTCGCTGATATTGGCCAGGGCCAGGGCCGCCATAAAGGCGGTACGAGCCCGCAGATGAAAACGCAGAAACAGCAGGAAGAACAATAGCGTCTTGACCGGAACCAGCAGCAGAACCAGGGCTGCCAGCCCGAGACTTTCCAGGGAAAGTGGCGCCGAGAGACCAATTCCCATGAAAAAACCGACCAGGAACAGGTCCTTGAACGCAGTCAACTGCCGAGCAAGATCGGCCGTGCGCGGGCTGCCCGCCAGCAGGGCACCCAGCAGGAGGGCACCGAGATCCCCCTTGACCCCCAGTTGCTCGCAGATCCACGCGCCGCCCAGGGCAATGGTCAGACCAAAGAGTACCTGCAACTCGCCGCGGCCCGACCATGCGAGCACCCGGTGCAGGACAGGCCGCATGGGGATCAGCAGCAGCAGACCGAGCGCCCAGACCGACGGCAGCTTGCCGCCCGAAGCGGCAAGATAGAGTACCGCAGCCAGGTCCTGAACGATGAGCACGCCAATGGCAATGCGGGCATACAGGGAAGAGGTTTCGCCCTGCTCCTCCAGGGCCTTGATGGCAAACACGGTGCTGGAAAAGCTGAGTGCAAACCCCAGCAGCACCACGGCCTCGGTAGAAAGTCCGGCGATCCTCCCGAAACCGGCCATGGCAAGCAGGAACAGAAAGCCGCTGCCCAGCGCCGTAACCAGAATCATGTGCAGGGCGCCAACCCCCCAGATCTGCGGCATCAGCAGACTGGCCGGGCGCAGCTTCAGGCCAATGGTAAACAGCAGCAGAGTGATGCCCAGTTCGGCAAACTCGGTCAGCAGGGGCGTCCGGGTGCCCCCCAGGGCATGGAGCAGAAAGCCGGCGGCAAGAAACCCCACCAGCGGCGGGAGGTGCACGGCCCTGACGACCAGGCCTGCCAACAGGGCAAGGACAATCGCAAGCAGATCAGGCAGCAGTCCGTGCACGGTTATTCCTCACGCCCCACAGGGGCAGGATGCGCACGTTTGATACCGCCCATGGTCAAGCTCCCGGATCATCAGGCTCCCGCATGTGACCATGACATGGGCTCGGGCAGCCTGCAAGGGATGGGTCAGTCTTCCGTGTTGTTGGCCTGCAGTGAATGGGGATCCGGCCGGGTAGCCACCCCTTCCGTATCGGCAGCATCGTCCCCCTTGTCCTGCTTAGGCAGGAGATTGCGCAGGGCACGGCGGAAAGGCGCCAGTGCCTCGGGCACCTCGATGGCCTCGACCTGATCGGGGATCCAGCGGCGCATGTGCTCGCCCATGACCTCGGCCACATGCTGACCGAAGGTATTGCGCAGGGCAAAACCGGGGTCGTCGCCATCGAAGGCATATTCTGCATACTCGTCATGGCGGGCGTTGAGCAGCTCGATGAAGGCCGGCTTGTAATCACCGGGGCCCTCGACATCACGCCGGTTGTCCTGCATGTGACGGGCAAGCTCGCCGGCAAAGGACTGCAGCAGTTCTGCGCGCTGTTCCATGGGCATACGCTCGGCCACATGGCGGTCAAGATAGTGCAGCAGGAAGGCCAGGAACTCGGCGATCACATCCAGCCGCTGTGACTGGCTGGTGGTTTCGAAGCCCTCGTTCTCGAGGTTGAGACAGGCCTGCTGGCCAATACGCCAGGCATTGAAGGCCAGTGCCGAGGCAATCTCGGGAATGGTGTGCTCCTTCTCCTTGTAGTTCCAGCGGCTCTTGACTCTCACGGCATGATCCTCTCGTGTGGGGCTAACCCCGCAACACCCCGGGGCATTGGCAGGCCCCCGGCCACGGTGCTAGGGTGAAACCAGTATTGTCATCATTCTACCGCCATTGGCGGCATGCAAAAACTTGGAAACCACATGGAAACCGCGCACCTGGACAATCTGCGTGCTCAGATCCAGCACAATTGCCACATCGCGGATGCCCGTCATGCCGGCGACTATACCCTGTGCGTCTATCTGCTGAAGATGCGCGAGTTCTACCGCTGGGAGCACGGCCGCGGCTTTGCCGAGGAGCTGCCGGGAGAGGCCGTGGGGCGCTGGCTGCGTGAACGCGAGGCCCTGTGGGAATCCCTGGAGGAGGAAGAATACCGTCCGCTGGAGCTCGATGGCACCCTTCTCGAGCCGTTCGACAGCGAGGCAGTCAACGCCCTTCTGCTGCCGGCAGGGCTGGTCTACAGCGGTGGCCTTGGCTGCAAGTGCCGACCCCATTTCTTTCTGGGCGAGCTGCTCGAGGAACGGCGCACGGACGAATACCGACTGCTGGTGGCCGGCCGGGAGCTGGCCCGCGACCTGACCGCACCCCCGGCAATGAGTCTGGGTGACACCATCTTCATCCGTCGCGAGTCGCTGCGCCGCATGCTCTGGGAACGGACCGAAGAGGCCCGCTGGAGCCCGGGCGAGACGCCCATGAAGCGGGCCATTGCCGGGTACGGATTCGAGCAGGATGTGGAGCAGGCACTGGAACAGATGACCGAGGACATGAGCGAACAGCTGGTGGCCCACGAAATCGGGGAGATCCGCGCCGGCCATGCACTGGGGCAGGCGTGGCCGGAGCTGGTGGCGAGCCTGCCGCGTTCGAAGAGCGAGATTCTGCTGCGTGCCATCCGCGATCACTTGGCCGATGCCCTGTCGACCCTGCCCGACCTGCTCGAGCGAGGACTGCCGCCGGCGGAAACCCATTTCTACATGGCCAACCTCAACGGCATGCGTCGCCAGCTCTTTCCGTCCCTGGTATCGGCCTACGAACGGTGGCTGCAGGATGGCGATGCACGGCCCATGCGCGAAGCCGTGGCCCCGGCAGCTGAACACTGGCTGGAATCTGCGCAAAGCGCGCTCGATGCCTGGCATACGGGCGGCCATGACGGACTCAAGGCAATCCAGGACACGCTTGCCGAACGCACGCTGTAGTATCATCACCTTCCTCTCCGATATTGCGAGCACGTCATGTACGTCTGGAATTCAGAAAACACGCCCCCGCTGAAGACCATCCGCGAGCTGGCGCCGAACAGCTTCATCTTCGAAAAGCAAAATGCCCTGCCGCGCGAAATCTGCGCCAACCTGATCGAGCGCTTCGAGCAGCACCAGGAGGAGCAGTACGCCGGGCGCATCGGCCAGACTGCGGCCCAGGACCAGAGCATCAAGAAGACCACCGACCTCGTGGTGAGCGGCAAACCGCACTGGAAGGATGCCGATCACAACTTCTTCTACTCGCTGGGGCTGGCCATGAAGGAGTTCCGGGAGACCTTCCCCTACTTCAAGGGCCCGTTCAAGGACATCGGTTACCAGATCCAGCGCTATCAGCCGGGGGAGTACTACCACTGGCACATCGATGGCGGCAGTCACCAGTTTGCCGAGCGCCAGCTCGTGGCCCTGTGGTACCTCAACGACGTGCCGGAAGGTGCCGGTGGAGAGACGGAATTCCTGTTCCAGAAGCTCAAGGTACGGCCGGAGGCCGGCAAGCTGATCCTGTTCCCTCCCTTCTGGACCCACGAGCACCGGGCCTGCGAACTGAAGGAAGGGGTCAAGTACATTGCCACGACCTGGGTCGTCTTTGCCTGAGACGCTTGATGTACATGCCGTGCGCACACCCGAAGAGCGTACGGCGGCCATGCAGCTGCGCTGGGCCATCCTGCGCGCGCCCCTTGGCCTGCCACCGGGCAGCGAGCGCGATGCCGAGGACGAGACGGCACTGCTTGTAGTTGCCTGCCGCAGCGACGGCAGGGTGGTCGGCACGGGCCGCCTGCATCCCGTCGATGATGGCACCGGCCAGATCCGCTACATGGCGGTGGCCGAGGACTGCCGTGGACAGGGCGTGGGCGCTCGTCTGCTCGCCGCACTGGAGGCCGCCGCATTGGAGCAGGGCCTGAAGCGGATCGTGCTCAATGCCCGCGAAAACGTGGCCGGCTTCTATGCCCGGTTCGGCTATCGCCAGCTCGCACCAGGGCCACTGCTGTATGGAAAGATTCCCCATCTGCGGATGGAAAAATATCTGACATGACCGGAGAAACCATCATGAACAACCTTCCCCCCTGCCCCGAATGCGGTTCCGAATACACCTACGAGGACGGCACGCTGCTGGTCTGCCCAGAATGTGGCCATGAATGGTCGGCACAGGAACAGAACACGCAGGAAGCCGATACGGTGGTGCGCGATGCCCATGGCAATCCGCTTGCGGATGGCGACACGGTGATCGTCATCAAGGATCTGAAGGTCAAGGGCAGTTCGGCCGTGGTCAAGGTGGGCACCAAGGTCAAGAACATCCGCCTCGTCGAGGGCGACCATGACATCGACTGCCGGATTCCCGGCATCGGTGCCATGGGCCTCAAGTCGGAATTCGTGAAAAAGGCCTGAACCCGTCCGTCACCGGGTCCAGGCGCAAGGGACTCAGGCGCGTGAAATGCGCAGCGGCCTGCCTGCCACGCGCACGCGCTTGAGTTCGTTGAAGATCTCTTTCGGCATGCCCTCGGGCAGGTCGACCAGGCTGTGGTCGTCGTTGATGGTGATACGGCCGATGTAGCGCCCTTCCAGCCCTGCCTCGTTGGCGATGGCGCCGACGATATGGCCCGGCTTGACCTGATGGGTACGGCCTACCTCGATGCGGTACTGCTCCATGTCGGGCAGCGGGCCGCGTGATGCCCGTGCCGCATCCCGATTTTCCCGCCGTTTGCCCGCTTTCACCACTTTTTCCCGGCGCTCCTTGCGCTGCGGTTCGCGCCGCTCCTGCATCAGGAAGGGTGCCTTTCCCTGCAGCATGACGGCCAGCGCCGCCGCCGCATCCACCGCCGAGGCCTCGCTGTGCTCCGCCAGCCAGTCGCGAATGAGGCCCCGATAGAAATCGACATCGCCGGCTGCCAGGGCTTCCGTAATCCGCTGCTTGAACCGTTCGACACGACGCGCGTTGATCTCGGCCACACCCGGAAGACGCATCTCTTCCATCTTCTGCCGGGTGGACCGCTCGATTCCGGAAAGAATCCGGCGCTCGCGATGGGTCACGAACAGGATGGCGTCGCCATCGCGTCCGGCACGGCCGGTGCGACCAATGCGATGGACGAAGGATTCGTTGTCGCCGGGCATGTCGTAGTTGATGACATGCGTGATGCGCTCGACATCGAGCCCGCGTGCAGCGACATCGGTGGCCACCACGATGTCCAGTCGTCCGTCCTTGAGCTGGGCGACGATGCGCTCGCGCTGGTTCTGCGGCACATCGCCATTGAGGGCTGCGCTGGCATGACCCAGTGCGCGCAAGCGGTCGGAGATTTCCACCGTCGCGGCCTTGGTGCGGGCAAAGACGATCATAGCCTCGCCTTCTTCGCTTTCCAGAATGCGCGCCAGGGCCTCGGACTTGCCCCGCTGGTCGGTCAACAGATAACGCTGGCGAATGTTGGTGGCAGTACGCGTCTGCTGACGGATACTGACCACCTCGGGATCCCGAAGGAAACGGTCTGCCATGCGTCGAACCTGGGCCGGCATGGTTGCCGAGAACAGGACCATCTGGCGCGCCTCCGGTGTCTGCTCGAGGATCCACTGCACATCGTCGATGAATCCCATACGCAGCATTTCATCTGCCTCGTCGAGTACAACCGTACGCAGGTTGTCCAGTCGGAGTGTTCCGCGACGCAGGTGGTCCATGACCCGGCCCGGGGTGCCAATGACCACCTGCACGCCATTTTTCAATGCGCGCAGCTGACGGCCGTAGTCCTGACCACCGTAGATGGCCAGCATCTCGATACGCGGCATGTGCCGGCCGTAGCTGTTCAGGGCCTCGCTCACCTGGAGTGCCAGCTCGCGGGTGGGGACCAGGACCAAGGCCTGCACGCCGTGCTGCTGCGGGTCGATGGCAGCCAGCAGCGGCAGGGCAAAGGCAGCGGTCTTCCCGGTGCCGGTCTGGGCCTGCCCCAGAAGGTCGCGGCCCTGCAGCAGATGGGGAATGGCACCTGCCTGAATCGGCGAGGGTTGTTCATAGCCGGCTTCTGCAACGGCCCGCATCAACGGTTCCGGCAGATCCAGCTCGGAAAAGGAAAGTTCTGTTTGATGGGTTTCTGTCATTTTTGATACCTGAATGTTTCACGCGCCGCGTACACGCACGGCAAATACGGGCCGGCCCGCACATTGCGGGCAGGCCCCCTGGATTCTCTGACTGGTTCGGTGCGATCTCGCAGCGTCCCGCAAGCGGCATTGTCACGCAGGGCGAACAACGCGGCTCAGAGGCTCCAGGGCCGTGATTCGTGTATCAGGGCGTATGGACTTCAGGCAGGCTCGCAATGAGCCTGTGATGGCAGGAACTGATCAGAGCAGCTGCACATGATAACACATCATGGCCCTTCCATGAGGCTCTGCGTAAAAAACCTTTCCGACTCGCCTGCGGGGAATTACTCCTCGAGCGGCTTGAGAATGCCATCCTCGAGGGTGAGGATACGATCCATCCTGCGCGCCAGATCCATGTCGTGCGTCACCACGATGAACGCGGTACGGAGTTCCTCGTTGAGACGCAGCATCATGTGGTAGATCTGCTCCGCGGTGCGCCGGTCGAGGTTGCCGGTGGGCTCGTCGGCAAGCACGATGTCGGGTTCACCGATCACCGCACGGGCGATGGCCGCACGCTGCCGTTCACCCCCGGACAGCTCGCCGGGCTTGTGCCCGAGCCGGCCCAGCATGCCCACTCGTTCCAGCAGCATACGCGCCCGGTCCATGGCCTGGGCCGGCGGCGCCCCGCGAATCAGCAGCGGCATGGCGACGTTTTCCTGCGCGGTGAACTCCGGCAGCAGATGATGAAACTGGTAAATGAAGCCGATGTGCTCGTTGCGCAAGTGGCCGCGCTCGGTATCGCTGAGCTGACTCAGCCGCTTGCCGCGGACCAGCACCTCCCCCCGGGTGGGCGTATCGAGCCCGCCGAGCAGGTGCAGCAGGGTGCTCTTGCCACTGCCGGATGCACCGACAATGGCCACCTTCTCGCCCGAATACACGTCCAGGTCGACCCCGCGCAGTACCTCGACGCGCAGTCCGTTCTCCTCGAAGACCCTGGACAGCAGCACCGCACGGATTGCCGGTGCCTCGGAGCTGGCAGATGCCGGTTTGGGTGTCTCCTGTGCCATCACTCGTACCTCAGGGCCTCGGCCGGCTGGGTCCGGGCCGCACGCCATGCCGGATACAGCGTGGCCAGCACCGAGATGAGAAAGGCCACCAGCCCGATGCGCCAGACATCGGCCCAGTGCAGATCCGACGGCAGTTCACTGATGTAATAGACATCGGCCGGCAGGAACTGGGTATGGAACAGGTTCTCGATGGCCGGCACGATGGTCTCCACATTGAGTGCGAGCGCCACCCCTCCG
>RFHG01000175.1 GCA_003696465.1 Gammaproteobacteria bacterium
ACCGACCGGGAGGGCCGGTTGCAGCAGCGTTATGCCCTTGCAGTGGACGAGCGGGTCGACAGCCGGCTGGCCTTTCTCACCAGCTTTGGCCTGCATCAGGTGACGAGGCTGGGCACGGCGCGCAGCCTGGCCGAACGCTTCCCGGACCGGCTGCTGGCCGGCAAGACCGGCACAACCGACGACCTGCGCGACAGCTGGTTTGCCGGTTTCGATGCCGACCACCTGGCCGTGGTCTGGGTGGGGCGCGACGACAACCGTCCCAGTGGACTGACCGGCGCCAGCGGTGCCCTGCCGATTTGGGCCGGGCTGTATCGCAGCCTGCCGGGCACGAATCTCGATCTCGAAGGTCCGGAGGGCATTGAATGGGCCTGGATCGACCTGCGCAACGGAGCGCGCAGCAGCGAGGACTGCGCACATGCCTTGAGAATGCCCTTCATGGCCGGTACTGTACCGAGCAGGAAATCCGATTGCGGCGGTGGTGTCACGGATGGCCTGCGCCGTTCCTGGCACTGGCTGCAGGACCTCTTTGGAAACGACTGATGTCTCATTCATCCCTGATTCGCCTTGTCCCGCTGATCATCGCGCTGCTGCTCGCCGCCTGTGCCGGCCCGGGGTTAGAGACACGCCCGGCGCTCGATGACGAGCTGCGCCAGGTTCTGGCCGAGGCAGAAACGGCCCGCCAGACGGGGGCAGAGCGCCGGGCCGAGGCCCTGCTGGAGCAGGCCGTGCGCATGGCGCCACGGGAACCCCGAGTCTGGTACCACTACGCCACCCTGCGCCTGCAGCAGGGGCGTCTGGAGGAGGCGCGGGCCCTGGCCCGCAAGGGCCTGCGGCTTGCCCGTTCCGGGCGCATGCGCAGCCAGTTGTGGTTGCTGCTGGCCGAGGTCGAGCGCCGTGCCGGCAGGCCGGATGCTGCCGAAGCGGCGTTGCGTGAGGCGGGTGTCCGATGAGTGATGAAGCCTTCGCACTGCTGGGCGAACAGGGACCTTTCGTCCAGGCTCTGAGCGGTTTTCGACCGCGCCTGCCTCAGCAGGAACTGGCCCGTGCCATCGAAAGCGCGCTCGCCGAGCGAGGGACACTTGTGGCCGAGGCCGGCACCGGGGTGGGCAAGACCTTTGCCTATCTGGTACCGGCCCTTCTGTCCGGGCGCAAGGTATTGCTCTCCACCGGAACCCGCACGCTGCAGGATCAGCTCTACCACAAGGATCTGCCCATCGTGCGCAATGCCCTCGGGGTCCAGGTACGCACGGCCCTGCTCAAGGGGCGGGCCAACTACCTGTGCCTGCATCGGCATGCGCTGGCCGAGCAGGAGCACCGCTGGCGCAGCCGTGATGCGGCACGGCATCTGGCACTGGTGCGCAACTGGCTGCCCGCAACCGAAAGCGGCGATCTGTCCGAGGTGGATGGTTTGCCCGAGGACTCGGAAATCCTGCCCCGGGTCACTTCCACCGTGGAGAACTGCCTGGGCCTGGAGTGCCCGGACTACAACGACTGCTTTGTGGTCCAGGCGCGCCGGCGGGCGCAGGAGGCCGATGTGGTGGTCATCAACCATCATCTCTTTCTGGCCGACATGGCGCTGCGGGAGGAGGGCTTTGGCGAACTGCTGCCCTCGGCTGACGCGGTGATCCTTGACGAGGCGCACCAGTTGCCGGATGTGGCGAGCAGCTTCTTTGGCGAGCAGGTGAGTGCGCGCCAGATTCAGGAGCTGGCGCGTGACACCGTGACCGAGCAGGTAAACGAGGCGCCGGACATGGGGAGCCTGCGCGACACCGCGGGCGAGCTGGAAAAGGCGGCGCGTGATCTGCGCCTGGCCATGGGCGCAGAGGGCCAGCGCGGCACGCGCGATGCGCTGCTCGGACGCAAGGGCGTGGAGGACGCGCTCGATGGCCTGGCCGATGCGCTGGAGCGGCTGGGCCAGATCCTGGAGCTGGCCGCCGAGCGGGGCAAGGGGCTGGAGAGCTGTCATGGCCGCTGCCTGCTGTTGCACCAGCGGCTGAAGGCGTGGCATCAGGGGGCGGAAGGGCAGGTGGCGTGGTTCGAGGTGTTTCGCCACGGATTCAGCCTCAACCTTACGCCGCTCGAGGTCGGTGGCTTGTTTGCACGCCAGCGCGAGCGATTTCCCTGTGCCTGGGTGTTCACCTCGGCCACGCTGGCGGTAGGGAAGGATTTTGGCCATTTTACCCGCCGGCTGGGGATCGAGGATGCCAAGGAATGCATTTTCGAAAGCCCCTTCGACTTTTCCCGCCAGGCCATGCTGTATGTGCCACCGGCGATGCCGGACCCGCGCGAGCCCGGCTATGTGCAGGCCGTGGTCGAACGTGCCCTGCCGCTGCTCGAGGCCAACGGCGGGCGTGCCTTCATGCTGTTTACCAGCTACCGCGCC
>RFHG01000176.1 GCA_003696465.1 Gammaproteobacteria bacterium
CGGAAGGTGATGAGCACTTCGTTGTTGGCCTGTGTTGCATTGGTCGCGCCGGGGTCTGCGCCGATAGTACCCTGCCAGACAACCCGGTTATTCACCGCATCATAGGTGCAGAGCGTGGTCACAGAAGTGCCAAGGGCATTACAAGTGATGCTGCCGTTGACATAGGTCGTGCCGGCGGGAATACCATCGGTAATTTGACCTGTTACCGGAATCGAGCCGGGGTTAATCCAGACCATCGTCCATTCAAGCTCTGGCAGACCGTTATCATTGACCGTCTTAATGCCAAATGGCGGGTCGAAGACGCTGGCACTGGTGGAGCTATCCTGGTCATCCTCTGACATGATGTTGTTATTCGGTGTCGAGTCTGCATCCGGCTGGTCAGCAGCGATAACCTCGGCAATGTTGGTATGGTCGCCCGGTGTGTTGATAACACCATCGATGACTAGCGTGACGTTGTTGCCGGCGGGCAAGCTACCAATATCCCAAACGCCTGTACCACTATCGAACGTGCCTTGTGATGGCGTTGCGTTCGTGAAGGTCACAGAAGTTGGGAAGTTGTCGCGCACCTGTACGCCAGTAGCATCAGCGGGGCCATCGTTGTACACGGTGATGGTGTACTGGATTGGCTCGCCATTCTGGATGCCAGCAACGCTGCGGGTCTTCACCAGTCGCAAGTCGGCAATACCGACGTTAATGGTGGCGGTATCGCTGTTATTGGTGTTATCCACCTCCGGCTGGTCGCTAGTGATGGTAGCGGTGTTATTGATTGTACCGCCGCTTGCCGTCACCTGTGCGGTGATGTTCAGCGTCAAGCTGTCGCCACTATTCAAGTCGCCAATCGTCCAATCACCGGACGCACTATTGAAACTAGTCGGCGTACCAGAGCTATTGAGCACGGTGGCGGCATCATCACTGATGTAGCTCACACCGGCGGGCAGAATATCGGTCACCACAACGTTAGTAGCGTTGTTGGGGCCATTGTTGGTGGCCACGATGGTGTAAACGATGGTGTCGCCCGTCTGTGGGAAGCTATTGTTAACAATCTTCGAGACGGTTAGGTCTAGGCCGCCGATGGTGATGGTTGCATCATCGCTATCGTTGGTATTGTCACTATCTGGCTCATTCACTGCGCTGACACTGGCGGTATTGACAATTGAGCCGCTAGCGATGTTGACTGTTGCCGTCAGTTGTAGCGTGACAGTTTCGCCATTGGCCAAGTTGCCGATGCTCCATGTACCCGGCGTGCCCGGCGTGAACGTGCCCTTGCTTGCACTATGGCTGACATAGGTCATGCTGACATTATCCAGCGGCAAGTCTTCGCTGATGGTGACGCCGGTGGCGGCGCTGGGGCCGTTATTCACCACAGTGATGGTGTAGGTCACATTGCTGCCTGTACTGGGGCCAGCGTTATCCACCACTTTAGTGACGGCAATATCGACAGATGTCGACCCCACGTTGATGGTTGCTGTATCGCTGTTATTGCCGCTATTGCCATCTGGCTGGTCAACGCTGGTCAGGCTGGCGGTATTGATGTAGCTACTGCCGCCACTGCCAGCATTCACTGTCACAGTGATTTGTAACGTCAGACTATCGCCGCTATTCAGCTGACCGATGCTCCAATCGAGGTCAGGCGCGCTGTAGCTGGTGCTAGTTGGGCTGCCGGCGCTATCGTTCACGCTGGCGGCATTATCGCTGACATAGGTCACACCAGCGGTTGGCAGTGTGTCGCGGATGACGACGTTCGTCGCGTTGCTCGGCCCGTTATTGGTCACAGTAATGCTGTAGACAATGGTGTCATTCTCGCTCGGTGTCGAGTTATCAACCGACTTGGTCACAGCGAGGTCGAGGCCGGCCACAGCAATGTCGGCGCTGTCGCTATCGTTTGTATTATCGCTATCCACCTGGTCAACGGTGTTGACGCTGGCAGTGTTGGTGATGAGGCTGCCACTTGTGCCATTGTCTACCGTTGCGGTGATTTGCAAGGTGACACTCGCACCATTATTAAG
>RFHG01000017.1 GCA_003696465.1 Gammaproteobacteria bacterium
CGCGCTGCGGCGCTTTTTCGGCGCCATGTCCAGCACCTTGCGAAAGATCGGCAGGCTCTTCCAGGCCTCCTTCATGCCCCGGGGCGGATCCGGTTCCTTAAGCATGGCCAGCAGCCGGCCCACCTCGCGCAGGGCCTCGACCGACTCCTCCCCCATTCCCCAGGCCACCCGCTCGGGGGTACCGAACAGGTTGGTCAGCACCGGGATGTCACTGCCCTTCGGGTTCTCGAACAGCAGTGCCGGACCGCCCCTGCGCAGTACCCGGTCGCTGATTTCGGTCATCTCGAGGTTCGGATCGACCTCGTGACGTATGCGGTGCAGGGCGCCGCGCTGCTCCAGGCCTTCGACAAACGCGCGCAGATCCCGGTACTTCACCGCTCGAACTCCGCCACCACCGGGGCATGATCCGAGGGGCGCTCCCAGCGACGCGCCTCCTTGTCGATCCAGCAGGCGGTGCAGCGTTCGGCAAGCGGCCGGCTGGCCAGGATCAGGTCGATACGCAGGCCCATGTTGCGGCGAAACGCCGCCTGCCGGTAGTCCCACCAGGAAAAGCTGTTTTCCTCCTGCTCGAAGAGGCGAAAGCAGTCGACCAGACCAAGATCCAGAATCCGCCCGAGGGCCTGCCGTTCGGGTGTGGAGCAGAGGATGCGCTCACGCCAGCCTTCCGGGTCGTAACAGTCGCGGTCTTCCGGCGCGATATTGAAATCGCCCAGCACCACATAGTCCGGATGTGCCTGCATGTCGTGCTCGATGTACTGCGTGACCTTGTCCAGCCAGTCGAGCTTGTAGGCGAACTTCTCGCTGCCTACCTCGGAGCCGTTCACCACATACAGATTGAGGATCCGGACCCCGTCCACCGTCACGCCCAGAATGCGCCGCTGGTGGTCGTCCAGCATGGGGATGTCGGTGACGACTTCCTGCATCTCCTCGCGGGCGATGACGGCCACCCCGTTATAGGTCTTCTGGCCGGAAAACACGGCGCGGTAGCCCAGTTCCTCGAAGGACTCGACCGGGAAGGCATCGTCGGTCAGCTTGGTTTCCTGCAGTGCCAGCACGTCCGGCTGGGTGCTCTTCAGCCATTCGATCACATGCGGGAGGCGGACGCGCAGGGAATTGACGTTCCAGGTGGCAATCTTCATCGTCAGACTCCGCGTTATACCCGCAGGCCGGCAAAGCGCCGGCGCAGCCTGCGGTCGTAGAGCCACCAGGCCAGGCCGGCGCCAATGAGCAGACCACCGCCCAGGGCCAGGATCACCGGCAGCCAGACACTGGTTTCCCGACTATCGGCTGGCGCGCCCGGCACCGTGGAGGGCGTCTCTGCCGCGGATTTCGTTGCGCCGGCCGGTCGCTCCTTCAGCTCGCGCAACTGGGTGCGCGCCTCGGCCAGGGCCTGCTCCAGTTCCAGGATGCGCTGTTTCTGCGCCGGGTCGGGCCGGATTTCGACCCGCTTGCCACCCGCTTCGAGCCGTTTGATCTCGTCCTCCAGCCGCTTGATTTCGGCCTTGTACTCCTCCACCACCAGGATGGCCGGCTTGTCCTTGACCATGAAGGCCGACTTGGCCCAGCCCTCGGTACCATCCGGGGTGCGCACCAGGCTGTAGGCCCCGCGCTTTTCCAGGATCTCCAGACGCGTGCCGGACTTGAGCAGCTTCAGATTCTTGCCGGTCCCCTGCGGATTGGCCTTCATGCCCAGAATCAGGCGATCGGTCACGTAGCGCACTTCGATGGGTGTGCGCGGTTTGTCCTCCGCCGTGGTTTCGACCTTCTGCTCTGCGGCAGACGCCTCGCCGGGTACAACCGGGCCTGTCGGCACGCCGGTCGGTTCGGCATGCAATGGTGCTGCCAGCAGCAGCGCGGCCACCGCCAGACCACCGAAGGTACTGGGAAGGAGGCACTTGGCGAACAGGGGCAGTTTCATCTCGGTTCCTCGATCAGGCCAGTCCATTGTGACGCAGCAGGGCATCGATGCTCGGCTCACGCCCGCGAAAGGCCCGGAATACTTCCATGGCCGGCCGGGAACCGCCGAGTTCCAGCACCGTGTGCAGAAAATCGGCACCCACCGCGGGATTGAACAGGCCTTCCTCCTCGAAACGGGCAAATGCATCTGCCGACAGCACTTCGGCCCACTTGTAGCTGTAATAGCCGGCGGCATAGCCGCCCGCGAAGATATGCGAAAAGCTGTTCTGGAACCGGTTCCAGGCCGGCGGACGAATCAGCGCCACCTCCTCGCGCACCTCGTCGAGGATGCCCTGGATACCCTTTTCGTGCACGGCCTCGGGTTCGTTGTGAATACGCATGTCGAACAGGCCGAATTCGATCTGGCGCAGCATCTGCAGGGCGGCGTGGAAATGGCGACTGGCCATCAGCTTGTCGAACAGCGCCTGCGGCATCGGCTCGCCGGTCTCGTAGTGGCGGGCGAACAGGTCCAGTGCCTCGCGCTCCCAGCACCAGTTTTCCATGAACTGGCTCGGCAGCTCGACCGCATCCCATTCCACCCCGTTGATCCCGGACACCTCCGGCCAGTCGATGCAGGTCAGCATGTGCTGCAGCCCGTGGCCGAACTCGTGGAACAGGGTGATGACCTCGTCGTGGGTAAACAGGGCAGGGCGATCGCCCGCCGGTGGTGCCGAATTGCAGGTCAGGAAGGCCACCGGCTTCTGCACCCGGCCATCGGCGTGGCGCATGCGGCTGATGCATTCGTCCATCCACGCACCGCCGCGCTTGTGCGGACGCGCATACAGGTCGAGATAGAAGCTCCCGCGCAGGCTGCCGTCGGGCTCGAGGATATCGAAGAAGCGCACCGTCGGGTGCCACACATCGACTCCTTCGCGTTCGCGAATCTCGACCCCGAACAGGCGTGATACCAGCCCGAACAGGCCCTCGATGACCTGATCCACCGGAAAGTACGGCTTGAGCTCTTCCTGCGACAGGTCGAACTTGCGCTGGCGCAGCTTCTCCGCCGCATAGGCCACATCCCAGGCCTCCAGCTCTTCGATGCCGAGCTCGTCGCGGGCAAAGGCCGAGAGCTCAGCGAACTCCTCCTCCGCCCGCGGCCGCGAGCGTCGGGCCA
>RFHG01000177.1 GCA_003696465.1 Gammaproteobacteria bacterium
GGATCCGGGATGGCATGGGCTGCGGGATCCCTGGACGCTGTTGCTGCTGGTTCCGCTGATCACGCTGCTGCCGATCCTGAATGTCCGCATCTTCCCCTTCGTGGCCCCGAACGAGGAGCCCAAATGGGCCGTCCTCGTCATCTGCGGCCTGCTGATGGGCCTGAGCTGGGCGTGGGCGCTGTGGAAGGCCGGGAGCCTGCACATCCGGCCTGGCGCTGCCGGCCTATTGCTGGCTGCTTTCCTGCTGCTGCTGGCTGCCGGCATCCCGGTCGGTCCGAATCCGATCGAGGGTCTGATCCGCTTTACCTTCTGGCTGATTGCGGCCGCCGTGCTTGTGCTTGCTGCCTGGGCGATGCGAACCCGGCAAGGCTGGTTGGACTGGCTCGGATGGGCTACCTCGGTGGCTTCGATAGTCTTCTCTCTGGGTTACTGGTACGGCTATGTGATGAAGTTCGGCAAGCCTGGCTACAACGTCAGCGTGCTGTTCTCGCCAATCGGCCATGTGAACTTTACCGGCGACGTGCTCGTCGTACTGCTGCCGGCCCTGATCTGGATGCTGGCCAAGCAGCGCAGCCCGATTCTGCGCGTGCTCAACTGGTTCTCGGTCGTGACGATGACGACCGTGCTGCTGGTTGCGGCTGGCCGGGGCGCGATCGGCGGCCTGATGGTCGGAGCTCTGGTTTTTCTGGGCGTTGCTGTCCGCCATTGGCTCGGCTTCTGGCGTGAAGGTCGGCGGCCGGCCGTGGCACCCTCGGTTTGGGTGATCAGCGCGCTGCTGGTGGCCGTCATCGTCAACGCGATGCTGCCGTATCATTATCGTGAGCTGGTTCGCGTTTCAGGCACGCTGGAAGCGGCGGTCGAGGAAAAGAGCGCCAGGGAACTCGACTGGAGCGCGCCTCAGCCGCCGTTTGCATCCTTCTGGGCCGCGACCTACCCAGTGCTGACCGCCCGTACCCCGATGTATGCCTCTGCGACGGCGATGGCCCTGGATGCGCCCTGGCTGGGGCAGGGGACGGGCAACTTTCCATTCGTCTATCCGGCATGGAGCAACCGCTTTCCGGATTTCCGTGATCCGCTGAGCACCGAGCGGACCTTTACCACCAATCCGCACAACATCATCCTGCAA